>JAUZRV010000074.1 GCA_030950105.1 Rhodobacterales bacterium
GATTTAAAATCCGCGCTGTGGGTGAAAATGCCGCCGCAGCCCTTCATGCGGGGATCGGGGTGAAACGGACCTTGATGTCGGCGGCGATCATATCGGGGGGATTAGCCGGATTGGCGGGGGTGTCCGAAGTTGCGGGCCTCAAGGGGTATTTGACGGCGGACCTGTCGCCGGGATTTGGATTTACCGGCATCGTGGTGGCGGTGTTGGCGGGATTGTCGCCGATCGGGGTGGTGATTTCGGCGGTGTTTATCGCGTCCGTATTTGTCGGCGCAGATAGTATGAGCCGCGCCATGGGGGTTTCAAGCTTTCTGGCCGATCTGGTGGTGTCGATGTCGCTGTTATGCGTGTTGATCGGCGGGTTTGTGGCGCGTTACCGGATTACGTCGACCAAAACGGCGGGCAAAACCGTCGACAAGGCGGGGGTGGCGTAATGGATATTCTGCAAATCCTGATTTCCGATAGTTTCTGGGCGGCGGCGATCCGCATCGCGACGCCGTTGATTTTTGGCGTGCTCGGCGCGTTGATCTGTGAAAAAGCCGGGGTTTTGAACCTCGGGATCGAGGGCATATTTGTCGCCGGTGCAATGGCCGGATGGTTGGCGGTCTGGGTTGGGACGGGCCTTTGGGGTGGTTTGATTGTGGCGGCCTTGGCGGGCGGCTTTTTCGGGTTGATCCACGCGATATTGACGGTGCCGTTGGGGTTGTCACAACATGTTTCGGGCCTCGGGGTGACGATGTTCGCCACTTCGGTGAGTTATTTCGCCTATCGCACGGCGTTGCCTTCGGTGAGTTCACCACCGCGTATTGAACCGTTTCGCGCACTCGATATTCCGATATTGTCGGACCTGCCGTTTCTGGGCACGGCGTTGTTTCAACAGACGACAATGACGTGGCTGGCGTTTTTGCTGGTCGGATTGGTGTGGTGGGTGTTCAACCGCACGCCTTTGGGCATGGTGATCCGCGCGGTGGGTGACAACCCCGATGCGGTCGATGCGCAAGGGTTATCGGTCTATGCGATCCGCATGGGGGCCATCGTTGTCGGGTCGGCGATTATGGCGCTGGGCGGCGCGTTTTTGACCATGTCGGCGTTTGATTCATTCTTTTTCGGGATGGTCAACGGGCGCGGGTGGATATGCATTGCCTTGGTGATTTTCGCGTCATGGCGACCAGGCAAAGCGTTTCTTGGGGCGCTTCTGTTCGGGGCGTTTGACGCGTTTCAAGTGCGGCTCCAGACCGAAGTGGGGGCGTTGGTTCCGTCGCAAATTTTCCTTATGGCGCCCTATGTCATGTCGATTATCGCGCTTGTCATCGTGGCGCGCCGCGCCGAATATCCGCGGGCGTTGTTGCAACCGTGGTTTAAGGGAGAGCGTTAGAAATGTTTGATCTGCTTGTCAAAAATGCAAACCTGCCGGACGGGCGCAGGGGTATGGATATCGCCTGTGCGGGTGGGGTTATTGTCGCGGTTGAACGCGGGATTGAAGGTGTCGCGCATGAGGTGATTGACGCCGCGGGTCAATTGGTGGCCCCGCCATTTGTCGACCCGCATTTTCATATGGATGCGACGCTGTCGCTTGGCACGCCGCGCATGAACGTGTCGGGGACGTTGCTTGAGGGCATCGCGCTTTGGGGGGAATTGAAGCCGGTGCAATCGGTGCCGGATATCATCACGCGCGCCTTGCGGTATTGCGATTTGGCGGTGTCGATGGGGATCGGGGCGATCCGCAGCCATGTGGATGTTTGCGACGATGAATTGAAGGGGGTTGAGGCCCTCATCGAGGTGCGCCGACGGGTGGCACCCTATCTTGATCTGCAATTGGTGGCGTTCCCGCAAGACGGGGTGTTTCGCGACCCAACGGCGATGGAAAACCTTGTTCGGGCGCTGGATATGGGCGTTGATGTGGTGGGGGGAATCCCGCATTTTGAACGCACGATGGCGGATGGCGCGGCCTCGGTGACGGCGCTTTGCGAGATTGCCGAAAAACGCGGGTTGATGGTGGATATGCATTGCGACGAAAGCGATGATCCGATGAGCCGCCATGTTGAAACGCTGGCGTTCGAGACCCAGAGATTGGGCTTGCAAGGACGGGTTGCGGGGTCGCACCTAACGTCGATGCATTCGATGGATAATTACTATGTCTCGAAATTGATCCCGTTGATGGCCGAGGCGGAAATGCGGGTGATACCCAATCCGTTGATCAATATTATGCTGCAAGGGCGGCATGATACCTATCCCAAACGGCGTGGGCAAACGCGGGTGCGCGAATTGCGCGATGCGGGTCTTGTGGTGGGGTTCGGGTCCGATTGTGTGATGGATCCGTGGTATTCGATGGGGCGTGCCGATATGTTGGATGTCGCGGTGATGGGGCAACATGTCGGGCAGTTGGCATCGCGTGATGATAGCGCTTGGTGTTTTGAAGCGGTGACCACAAATTCGGCGGCGATTATGGGGCTTGAGGGCTATGGCCTTGCCAAGGGCTGTGCGGCCAATATGGTGCTGTTGCAGGCGCGTGATCCGATCGAGGCGTTGCGTCTGCGGGCCGTGCGTCTTGCGGTGGTTCGGGGGGGGCGTGTTATTGCGCGCACGCCGGCAAATATTGCAAAATTGTCGTTGGATGGCCGACCGGACTACGTGGATCCGCAACAATATGCGCCGGTGTCCCAAAATAAATAATTCAGCATTTGTTTTCCTAATCCGCAGAAATAAAACGATTATTATACATTGGGTTTGCGTAAAAGGCGCAAAAACCATCAACAAAACCTTTACTACTAATTTATTAGTTTGACTTTTGAATTCAGTTTGCACCAAGATTAACCGGCTGAGGTTACTCGGCCAATGAAACGACAAAATGATACCAAGGGAGGTCTCAAGATGCGGAAGTATCTATTTTCGGCCGTAGCCGTAAGCGCGATTTTTGCAGGGTCATCTGCCGCGTTTGCCGATGCTGCTGCTGCTACCAAGTGGATCAACGAAGAATTTCAACCATCCACATTATCCAAAGAAGAACAAATGACGGAAATGCAGTGGTTTATTGACGCCGCTGCCCCGTTTGCCGGTATGGAAATCAACGTGCTTAGCGAGGGTATTCCAACCCACGGATATGAATCCGATGTTTTAACCAAAGCGTTTGAAGAAATCACCGGAATCAAAGTCACCCATCAGATTTTGGGCGAGGGCGAGGTAGTGCAAGCGGTGCAAACGCAGATGCAAACCAACCGCAATCTTTATGATGCCTATGTCAACGACAGCGATTTGATCGGCACCCATTCGCGGTTGCAACTGGCGTATAACCTGACCGATTTCATGGCGGGTGACGGTGCGGATGTCACCAATCCGGGTCTTGATCTGGATGATTTTATCGGCACGCAATTCACCACTGGTCCTGATGGCGATCTTTATCAATTGCCGGACCAACAGTTTGCGAACCTCTATTGGTTCCGCAAGGATTGGTTTGATCGCGAAGATTTGAAAACCGCGTTCAAGGCCAAATACGGGTATGAATTGGGTGTGCCGGTCAATTGGTCAGCCTATGAAGATATCGCCGAGTTTTTCAGTAAAGATGTGAAAGAAATCGACGGTGTCGAGATCTACGGCCATATGGATTATGGTAAACGTGCGCCTGATCTAGGATGGCGGATGACCGATGCGTGGCTGTCGATGGCAGGCACCGGATCCAAGGGTGAGCCAAACGGTATTCCGATTGATGAATGGGGTATTCGCATGGAGGCCGGGTCGTGCAATCCATCGGGGGCGTCTGTGTCACGTGGCGGGGCGGCCAATGGTCCTGCGGCGGTTTATGCGATCCGTAAATGGGATGAATGGCTGCGGGCCTATGCACCACCCGGTGCGGCGTCTTTTGATTTTTATCAATCATTGCCAGCGCTTAGCCAAGGAAATGTGGCGCAGCAGATATTCTGGTATACCGCGTTTACCGCCGATATGGTGAAACCGCAATCCGAGGGGAACAACACCGTCGATGGGGATGGTAAGCCGCTTTGGCGGATGGCGCCGTCTCCGCATGGACCGTATTGGGAAGAAGGCCAGAAGGTCGGCTATCAGGATGTCGGATCATGGACAATTTTGAAATCCACACCGCTTGATCGTGCCAAAGCGGCATGGCTCTATGCACAATTTGTGGTGTCCAAAACTGTGGATATGAAAAAATCCCACGTGGGTCTTACGTTTATCCGCGATTCGACGATCAACCATGAATCGTTCACTGAACGCTCGGCCAATTTGGGTGGCTTGGTAGAATTCTACCGCTCGCCTGATCGGGTGGCATGGTCGCCAACCGGAATCAACGTACCGGATTATCCGAAGCTCGCCCAAATCTGGTGGCAGCAAATCGGTGACGTGAATTCGGGCGCATTTACACCGCAAGAGGCGATGGATCGTCTTGCCGGTGAAATGGATATTACGATGTCACGGATGCAGGCCGTGGATGAGGCCGCCAATGTCTACGGTGGCTGTGGTCCGCGTCTCAACGAAGAAAAGTCGGCGGAATACTGGTATGCCAATGGCGGTGCGAAACCACCGTTGGATAACGAGAAACCCCAAGGTGTGACCGTCAACTATGACGATCTGGTGGCACGCTGGGCGTCGCAATAAGCACTCCACTGTTGGGGGTGTCTGATTGCACCCTCAATTTAAACCGGGGCTTGCGGGTCCCGGTTTTTTAGGCAGATTCCCCAATAATTACATCGTATTTGAAGGGCCGAAATGGCGTTCGAAATCAAAAATATCACCAAAAAAGTCGACGGTCAGACCCATATCAAGCCTACAAGCCTGATTTTGGAGGCGGGGCATTTCAATGTTCTGCTCGGGGAAACCGGCGCAGGTAAAACGTCGCTGATCAAGCTGATGGCAGGACTTGATCGGGTGGCGTCAGGGCAGATTTTAATGAACGGGCAGGATATTACCCGTTTAAGCACGCAAAAACGCAATATCTCGTTGGTGCATCAGTTTTTTGTCAACTACGCGCATATGACCGTTTTTGACAATATCGCCTCGCCTCTCAAGGTGGCGGGCATGGCCAAATCAGAAATTGCAGGGCGGGTGGAAGAAGCCGCGGATATTTTGCAATTGCGCCCGTTTTTGGCGCGCCGACCCCATGAATTATCGGGCGGGCAACAACAGCGCTGCGCCTTGGCGCGCGCGATTGCCAAAGAAAGCAACGCTATTTTCCTCGACGAACCGCTGGCCAATCTGGATTATAAGCTGCGCGAGGAGCTTCGCGAGCAATTGCCCGAACTTTTTGCCGGGCGCGGGGCCGTGGTTGTTTATGCCACCAGCGAACCGGAAGAAGCCCTATTGCTTGGCGGCAAAACGGTGTTGATGAATGACGGGCGGGTGACGCAATTTGGCACGACCGCTGAAATCTATCGAAATCCTCTTGATATTACCTCGGCAAAGGTGTTTTCCGACCCGCCGATCAACACCGCAACCGTGACCAAAAAAGGCGCAGAGGTGGTTTTGAATGGCACGATAAAGTGGGCACTGGACGGTGACGCGGCCAATTTACGTGACGGGGACTATGCGATGGCAATTCGTCCTAATGATGTGGCTCCGCTGCGCACCTCGCAATCGACCGTTGGCGTGACGGGGCAAGTGCAGGTGACAGAATTAAGCGGCTCTGAGAGCAGCGCGCACTTTAGTTTCGGGGCGCAAAAATGGGTGTCACTGGCGCACGGCGTGCATATTTATGACATCGGTCAGCCGCGCGAATTTTTTCTTGATCCATCCAAGTGCTTTTATTTTGGCGCCGATGGGATGCTGGCGGCGCGGGGATAGAATATGGCACAGATAACACTCTCCAAATTGCGCCATAGCTATTATCCCAACCCGAAACAGGCGGATGATTACGCGCTCAAGATGATTGATCTGGTGCTTGAGGATGGCGGTGCTTATGCGCTTCTCGGGCCTTCGGGATGTGGGAAATCGTCACTTCTCAACATCATTTCCGGCCTGTTGGTGCCGTCGGATGGGCGGATATTATTTGACGAAAACGATGTGACAACGGTGGCCCCAAGTGCGCGTAGCATTGCGCAAGTTTTCCAGTTTCCAGTGATTTATGACACTATGACCGTGTATAATAACTTCGCATTCCCACTGCGAAATCAGGGCGTTGACGAAGCCCGAGTTGATGTGCGGGTGCGCGAAATTGCCGAGATGCTCGAGGTGACAGATCTGTTGGATAAACGTGCGGCAGGCCTGTCGCCGGATAACAAACAAAAGATTTCCATGGGGCGTGGATTGGTGCGCGAAGACATGAATGTGGTGATGTTTGATGAGCCGCTGACGGTGATTGACCCGCATTTGAAATGGAAATTGCGCTCCAAGCTCAAGGAGCTTCATCAACGGGTGAAGGTGACGATGATTTATGTCACCCACGACCAGACCGAGGCGCTTACCTTTGCTGATCAGGTGGTGGTGATGCAGGATGGCGAGGTGGTGCAGGTGGGCACGCCGGTCGAATTGTTTGAACGCCCCGCGCACACATTTGTTGGCCATTTTATCGGGTCGCCCGGGATGAATATCCTTTCATGCGATGTGCGCGGCAGCGTGGCCTATTTTGACGGGATCGAAGTGCCGCTAGAGGGCGCGATCAAGCCCGACCTGAACGGCAACACCGAGATCGGCATCAGGCCGGAATATGTGTCGTTTGGCACGCAAGGCATTGCGGCGACTGTGCGCAAAGTGTCCGATGTCGGGCGTCATAATGTGGTCACGGTGATGGTTGGTGACACCAAAATCGCGGCGATTGTCAAAGGTGAAACTCCGGCGGTTGGTGACACGGTGCAACTGGTTTTTGAACAGGATCAAACGCGGCTTTATGTCGATGGTTGGCTGGCGAGCGAGAAAGGGGCAGGGCAATGAAGACCCAAAACAATCGCGCGTGGTTATTCGTGCTGCCGGTGCTGTTGCTGGTCGCGTTTAATGCGTTGATTCCGATGATGACGGTAGTGAATTATTCGGTGCAAGAGACCTTTGGCAACAACCTTTTTTTCTGGCAAGGGCTGGATTGGTTTGAAGGTCTGTTGCGTTCTGATCGGTTTCACGCAGCACTTGGGCGGCAATTTTTGTTTACCGGCCTGATCCTTGCCATCGAAGTGCCGCTTGGAATTGCGATTGCGTTGGCGATGCCGCGACAAGGGGGGTGGGTGTCGGTGTGCCTCGTGTTGATGGCGCTGCCGATGTTGATCCCGTGGAATGTGGTCGGCGCGATGTGGAATATTTTCACGCTTCCGGATATTGGATTGCTCGGGTATTTCATCAATCACGTTTTGAATATTCCCTACGACATGACGCAAAACCCGATTGCTGCATGGGTGACAATTGTGACGATGGATGTCTGGCACTGGACCTCGCTGGTGGTGCTTTTGTCTTACGCCGGTCTGGTTTCGATCCCTGATGCCTATTATCAGGCGGCCAAGATCGACGGGGCGTCAAATTGGGCGGTGTTCCGGTATATCCAACTGCCAAAAATGAAGAACGTGCTGACCATAGCCATCCTTTTACGGTTCATGGATAGCTTTAATATTTTCACGGAACCCTTTGTTTTAACAGGAGGAGGCCCGGGAAATTCAACGACATTGCTATCGATTGATCTGGTGAAAATCGCATTGGGGCAATTTGATCTGGGACCGGCGGCGGCGATGTCATTGATTTATTTTGTCATCACTTTGCTGGTTTCGTGGTTGTTCTACACGTTGATGACCAAAGACGATTTGAATTGAGGGTGGCCATGAAAAAACGTTACATAATTACAACTGCTTACATCTTTTTCCTGATGTTACCAATCTATTGGCTGGTGTCGATGAGTTTCAAGACAACGGGCGAGATCCTAGGGGGATTTTCCCTGTTTCCCCAAGAGTTTACCTTGGAGAATTACCGCACAATTTTCACCGACCCGACATGGTATTGGGGGTATTTCAATTCGATATTCTATGTCACTCTAAACACGGTGATTTCGGTGTCGGTTGCGCTGCCGGCGGCCTATGCGTTTTCGCGCTATAGGTTCCTGGGCGATAAACAATTGTTTTTCTGGCTGCTCACCAATCGTATGGCGCCGGCGGCGGTATTTGCTTTGCCGTTCTTTCAACTTTATTCGGCGGTGGGCCTGTTTGATACGCACCTCGGCGTGGCGTTGGCGCATGCGTTGTTCAATGTGCCGCTCGCTGTGTGGATATTGGAGGGCTTCATGAGCGGGGTGCCCAAAGAACTTGACGAGACCGCCTATGTGGACGGGTATTCGTTCCCGCGATTTTTCACCACGATATTTTTGCCGACGATAAAATCGGGTGTCGGGGTGACGGCGTTTTTCTGCTTCATGTTCTCTTGGGTGGAATTGTTATTGGCGAAAACCCTCACGGCGGTCGACGCAAAACCGATTGCGGCGATCATGACCAAGACCGCGTCGAGCGCGGGATACGAGCTTGGGCTTTTGGCGGCGGCGGGGACGTTGACCATCATTCCGGGAGCGATTGTGATCTATTTTGTGCGCAATAATATCGCCAAAGGATTTGCGATGGGGAGAGTATGATGTTGGGGTGGATGGCATGGACATGGCCGACGGCGTTTGTCTTTATCGGGATTTTTTCGGCGATGGGGGTGCTGACATTGCTTGAAATTCGCAACCCGGGGGGGGATGCGCGCAAGGGGGTATTGGGGTTAACGACAACCCGCGGCGACCGCTTGTTTATAACTTTACTGGGGTCCTGTTACATTTTCCTGGCTTGGCTTGGCGTTTTTGGCACGCCGCTTTGGGTGCCACTCGCCATTGCCGTTGCCTGGGGCGGTTTTTGCTTCTGGAAGGTGTAAAAGTCGAAATGACGCAGTTTTACCCGTATTTCCCCTGTTTTTCCGATCCTTTATCGCGTTTATGTGCTACTGTTGTAACCATTATAAAAAACAGGCGTAACTAAAAGTGCGACAAAAGAAACACAGCACACTTTTGACCGAAGTGGAATTGGAATTCATGACCGCGGTTTGGGAAATAAACGGGGGAACCGTGCGCGAGGTGATGGCGGTGCTCGCGCCGGAGCGTAACCTTGCCTATACTTCGGCTTCGACCATTTTGCGAATACTGGAGCAAAAAGAGTTTCTGGTTAGCGAAAAATCCGGGCGTTCGTTTATCTATCGCCCCACTATTGAAAAGAGCAGTTATCAAACAAAGTCGCTTAATGATCTGTCGATGAAATTGTTTGACAATACGCCTTCGTCTCTTGTGGCGCGGTTGGTGGATGATGAAAATCTGACCGAAGATATGCTTGAGGAAATTCGGGCTTTACTGGATAGGAGATTAGGGAAAAATGCTGTCTGAGGCCCTCCTTAATGCTTATATCGACGCCAACATATTGTTGGGGGCCGGTTATTTGCTTTGGTCTTTTGCACGTTTTCTTATTGTGCGGCTTGGGCTGCGCCGCGCCTATATCACACATCTCAAATTGCTTAACGGGGTGATGCTTGCCATCGTATTCTGTCCGATTGCAATTTATTTTATAACGGCCTGGGTTGCGCAACCGACAATCAGTTTTTCGGACGTTGTCGTGGCGCAATATCTGGAAGGCAATGTTGATGTAACCGCGCTCCAGCTTGATCGTATTCTCAAAATTCGCGAAGCCTTTGAACGTGATTTGGTAGACCTCGGGTCACCGCTCTCTATGGGGTTGGCAGTTCTCTTTATGACCGGCTTTATTGGCT
This sequence comes from Rhodobacterales bacterium, assembly GCA_030950105.1. GTDB lineage: Bacteria > Pseudomonadota > Alphaproteobacteria > Rhodobacterales > Rhodobacteraceae > JAUZRV01. Next base: position 9,700 of record JAUZRV010000074.1, read on the forward strand.
TTGGTTTCAAGGTTTTGCGCAATGCGCTCCATTTGCGCCGCGCTCTGAATTCCTGTCGTCCGTGGCGAAAAATTGGCAGGGTGCAACTGTTGCTGAGCGATCGCGCGCTGGTGCCGTATTCGACGCGCGGATTTGGCAAGCACTATATTGTGATGCCGACTGCGATGCTTGATCATTCTCATGATGTGCGTCTCGCGGTTGCGCATGAATTGCAACATTTTCGGCAGCGTGACGTGGAGTGGGCGATTGTTCTGGAGATCATGACGCCGTTTTTCTTCTGGAATCCGTTGTTTTTCATGTGGAAACGGGAAGTCATTCAATTGCGCGAATTTTCGTGTGATCAAAACCTGATCGCCCGAAACGGTGTCGATGTTCGCGCCTATTGCGAATGTCTATTGCGGGCGAGCCAGCGTAGCCTACGGGGCGCGCAGAATTTTACCATTGTCGCGCCAGCGGTGCCATTGGTAAAGACTGTGCCGCGCTCTGTAGGGGGCTTGGAAAGCCGAATTATGGCGCTTACCAGTGATCGTTCCGGTTGGTCGTCACGGCGGCTTTTCCAGATGACATTTTTCCCGTTGGCGCTGGCCATAATGGCGATTGGTGTCCTTATCCAGAGCCCTGCGGATTGGAGCCATGACCGTCTAATGCTATCGACCATTATCAATTTGGAACGCCTGGATATACACAACGCCGAGACCGCGCGCGCGAATTTCGGGTCGCGATAACGTGGGTGGTATCTGCCGGATTGGTGCCGCAACAAAACGGCGCGCGTGGGCAGGCGGCGGCGGTGGATGAACTGTGGGGGGCGGATGCAGTGCGCGACAGACGTGGGGCCGAAGCCCGCGCATTTGTGCGTAAAAATCACCTGCAGGATACCGCTACATCGACAAATTGGGCGCAATTGTCAGCGTTGGAATGACGCGACCTATACGCCGACGTATTGATGCAAAAGATCTTTGTCGGCGCGTAATTCTTGTGGTGTGACTGTGCGTGCATTTTGGCCATTTTTTACGAAAACGATGGTATCAGCGACCGCAAGAACCGCATCAACGCGCTGTTCCACAAGAATAATTGCGACATTTTTCTTTTTCAACGCCACCACTGCATCCCGTATGAGCGCAATCATTGACGGTTGTAACCCTTCCGTCGGTTCGTCCAGAAGCAGCACTTTTGGCTCTAGGCAGAGTGCGCGGGCGGTGGCCAGCATTTGCTGTTCGCCCCCTGAAAGGGTCTCGGCGGGTTGATCAAGACGGTCACGTAATAGCGGGAACATATCAAGCACGTGATCAAGGGTTGCCGCCCCTTTGCCACGGGTCATAAGCCCGATTTGCAGGTTTTCCGACACGGTCATTTCGCCAAACAATCGCCGCCCCTGCGGAATATATCCAATGCCGCGTTTGGGCACTTGGTAGGCGGGCAACTGGGTGATGTCCGCGCCTTCCAAAGTGACTTGGCCAGAGGTTGCAGGGACCAGCCCCATGATGGTTTTCATCAAAGTTGTTTTACCGGCCCCGTTGCGCCCAAGAAGGCACAGGATTTCGCCAGCTTGCACCGAGAGAGAAAGATCCCGCAACACCTGCACACGTCCATATCCGGCATTGATGTCGCGCAGTTCAAGCATCGTCGCCCCCCAAATAGGCCGTTTGCACTGCGGCATTGGCATGGATTTGTGCAGGCGTGCCTTCGGCGATGATCTCGCCAAAATTGAGCACGGTAATTTGGTCGGCCAGCGACATCACCACATCGATATTATGTTCGATCAGCAACACGGTTGTGGTTTGGGCGACATCTCGGATCAGGGTCTTGAAAGCGTCGATTTCACCATCGGAAAGGCCCTGCGTTGGTTCATCAAGAATGAGTAATTTCGGGGTCTGGCCAAGGCCCATAGCGATTTCAAGCAGGCGTTGATGCCCATAGGCAAGATCACCGGCAGTTTGATCGGAAAATGGGTGCAGGCCAACCCGGGCGAGCGCAATTTTAGTTTGTATTTTTAGGTTTTTATCGGACCCAACATGGTGACGTTGCACCGCAAGGGCGACGTTTTCATAGACCGTGAGATTGGCGAAGATCGAGGTGATTTGAAACGTGTAGGCGATGCCAAGCGAAATCCGTTTGTGATCGGGCAGGGCGGTGACATCGGTGCCTTCAAATTCGATCACCCCGCTGGTCACGGGAATACGGCCACAGAGCATGGAAACAAAGGTGGTTTTCCCCGCGCCATTAGGCCCGATCAGGGCGCGAATTTCGCCTTTTGGCAGGATGAAATCAACGTTTTGGACCGCCTTGAGGCCGCCGTAGGTTTTGGAAACCGCACGTGTAGAGAGCAAAGTCACGGCAGCCATTTTGCCCACCTTTCACGAACAATGCCGATCAACCCGTTGCGTGCAAACATGGTGAGCAGCACCAGAACCACGCCGACCACCAACATATAGGCATCGGTGACGGTGCTTGAGAGATCAATCAGGTAAAACATGAACAATGTGCCTATAAACGGGCCAATCACGGTGCCAGCCCCGCCCAACAACACCCAGAGGAGCGGGAAAATTGAATAGGGAACCTGGGCAAAACTCGCCCCGACATAGCCAAACAGGATGCCGTAACTTGCCCCCGCCGCGCCCGAAACCGTCCCCGAGAGAACGACAGAAAGCAATTTGTGCCGCCATGTGTCATAGCCAAGCATTTTGGCGCGCGGTTCATTTTCACGGATGGCAATAAAGACGCGGCCAATGTTTGATTGCACAAGCTTCAAAGTGCCGATCAGGACAGTGGAAAACAGCACAAGGGCGGCGAAATAGCGGATGGTCGGATCCGATAGATCAAGGCCGAATATATGGCGCACCGATTGTTGAATGACAAAGCCTTCGTCGCCACGGGTATAGGGGTTGAAATAAAGGATAACCAAGAAAATAGTCTGTGAAAACATCAAGGTAACGATCATGAAGGCGACGCCAAGGGTGCGCAACGCCAACAGGCCGACCACAAGGGAAAGTGTGAGAGACGCAAACAAACCCATGCCGAAAGCAGGGCCAACACCCATGCCGAGGAATTGCACCGAAAGGCCCATACCGTAAAGGCCAGCAGCGAAAAACATCGCGTGTCCAAGGCTTAACAATCCAGTGTAGCCGAACATGATATTATAGCCCATGGCGTAGGTCGCCATCACCATAATGCGGGCCATATTTCCGTGATGATAGGCCGGAAGGACAAATTGCAGCACGATGAGCAGGGCAATCAGGCCAAGATGGAGAGCGATGGATTTTCTCATGCTGGTTTGGCCCCGAATAATCCGTTGGGGCGATAAACCAATACCATCGCAACCAGCAACGTCGCCAGTATCTTGGCCAGTGTCGGCGTGAAAAATACCGAAATGATCCCATCACTCATCCCGATCAAAATGGCGGCGACCACTGTGCCACGGAGGGAGCCAAGCCCGCCAATAATCACCACGATAAATGACAGCAGCAGCGGATCGTCCCCCATCAAATAATGCGCCTGCTGGATCGGCACCACCAGAACCGCCCCCAAAGCGGCAAGGGCCGCCCCCATGCCGAACACCAAGGCGTAGACTTTTTCAACCGGGATACCAAAGGCTTGGGCGGTTTCCCCGTCAAGTTGCGTGGCGCGCAGGATCAAGCCGAGTTTGCTTTTGGCCATCAGCATCCAGAGCGCCAGAAGCGTGACAATCGCGGCGGCAATGACAAAAAGTTTGTAACTTGTTGTGCTTAACCCCCACGGCCAATACATTGATAGGCCGCCATCGGTAAATTCAAACCACGGCAGGGCAAGGCGGGTGTTAAAGGGCGGCGCAACCGGGTGGGCATCGGGACCATAGGTCATCAATGTGACCTGCTGGATGATATAAAGCAGGCCGATGGTGGCAACAATCGTGCGCTCGGGATCATAATCAATGCGCCGCAACACGAGCCAATCGGCGAGGGCGGCGAGCAGTCCCACCAGAAGCGGGGCAATAATCAGCGCGGCCATAAATCCTATTGCCGCACTGCCACCAATCATCGAGGTGACAAACCACGCCAGAACCGCGCCGAGCATGTAAAATTCGCCGTGCGCCACATTGACCACCCGCATGACGCCAAAAACCAACGACAACCCAAGGGCGGTCAAGGTTAAAACCGACGCCTGCACCAACCCTTCCAGGGTGGCAAGCAAAAGGTGGGGGCCAAATTCCATAACTGTGCTCGATCAGGTGGCCGATTGGACGGCGCGTTTCCCCCCCGTGAAGGGGAGGATTTAAGGGGCAGGCGGTAAAACCGTCCGGTTTAGAACGATTGCGCGGTGTAATCGACTTCGTCAGGGTAAAGCCCGTCTTCAATCGACGTGGTGTGTTGCACAACCAGTTTGCCGCCTTCGACCTTGGAAATATATTGCGGGCCAAACACCTGATGGGTTTTGCCGTTAAACAATTTCGCGCCTTGGGGATGTTCGCGCCCCTCGGGCATGTCGGTGATCGCTTCGACCGCTTCAATCAGGGATTGACGATCAGCCGGACCTTTGTATCCAGATGCTTCCATCCCGTCCTTGATGGTATAAAGCGTTTCCCAGCAGCCAAACATATGGGCATAGGTCGAAACGTCTTTTGGATCGTCAAGTGACGCGCCTTTGTCGTCGATGCCAATGGCGGCGCGATAGAATTTATCAGCGTCGGTTTGGTTGCTCTGGGCGTAGCGCGGCATGCCTTCCCAAAAATGGGTGCCCTCAAGGAATTCAAGCCCCGGCGAGGCGAAATCAACCGCTTCGAGAGAGTCGATAAAGCCGAAAATTTCCGGGTGGCTCGGCCCGAAAAATTCACCCAGCTCTTTGACGAATGTCAGAACCGAAGGGCCAACCATGACGTGATAGATGACTTCGGTTTCGCGCGGGATTTGCGGGAAATATTTGGTGAACGAGGTTTCGGTGGGGGGGATGGCGAGTTTTGCAATCACCTCGCCGCCCTGTGCGGCAATTGCTTCGCTAAAGAAATCACGGTGGTTATGACCAAAGGCGAAATCAGGGTAAATCATGGTGACTTTTTTGCCAAGGTTATCGGCCACAAAAGGTGCCATCGCCTGCACCTGTGATTTTACATCGGTGATTCCGGGTTGCAATGTATAGCGGTTGAGCATGCCCGAGGCGACATGATGGCCCTCGGAGACCACAAAATAAGGTAGCTTAAGTTCGGCGGCGCGCGGCGCGGACCCGATGACCACATGCGAAAACAACGTGCCATAGGCAATGTCGCAACCATGTTGGTTGGCAAATTTTTCGAGAACCTCGGCGCCGCGTTTGGGATCGGTGCCATCGTCTTCGGCGACGATTCCAATCGGGCGACCATTGATACCACCGGCGTCATTGATAACCTTGGCAGCGGCGTTTGTGGTGCGTTCATACCAGCGGCCATAGGCGGCTCCGATGCCGGTGCGGTGCACTTGAAAGCCGATTTTGATCGGGGCATCCGATCCGGCATGGGCGTAGCGGGCGAAATTGGGTAGCGCAGTTGCAGCCCCCGCAGCGGCAAGGCCGGTCAGAACATTGCGTCGGGTCGGTGCCGCGCTTAAAAGAGTTTTCGATTTCATCAATTCAATCTCCCCTAATGGTTTTGTTTTTTGTAAAAACTTAATTAGGGCGAGTATTCACAAATCAGGAAACAATGCAAAGAAATTTGATTGTATACGAACAAGTTTTGCCGTTCCCACAGGTAAATGTGCATTGTGGTGCGTGCGTGGAAAATCACACGTTATATTCATAAACGGTTGAAGTAAAACAGGTTTTGCGTTTGGGATGAGATGAAAAATCGGGCCTTTCCGTTAAACAAACCGGTTCACATAATTTTCCAGTATTTCCTGCCTTCCAGACGATGGAACCGGATTAATATTGTCTCGCAGCACCCGTTCAGTGATGCTCTCTAGGGACGCCCCGGAGAGCATTTCTTGTGCGTCAGGGGTTTTCCAACCGGCATAGCGCGTCGCCTGTGCCGTCGCCAATCCGCCATCCATCATCATAGCAGCTGCGGCTTTGAACCCGCGCGCGCAAATATCCATGCCGCCAACATGGGCGGCAATCAAATCCACCGGATCAAGCGATTGGCGGCGTAACTTTGCATCAAAATTGGTGCCACCGCTGGTAAACCCGCCCGCGTTCAGGATGTGATAATAGGCGAGGGCCACTTCGGGCACATTGTTCGGGAATTGGTCGGTATCCCATCCCGATTGGTAGTCATTCCGGTTCATATCAATAGATCCAAACACATCGTTGGCAACCGCCACCGCAATTTCATGTTCAAAAGAATGTCCCGCCAATATTGCATGACCCTGTTCAAGGTTGAGCTTCACTTCACCTTCAAGCCCATATTTTTGCAGGAAACTATAACAGGTCGCGGCATCATAATCATATTGATGTTTTGAGGGTTCCTGCGGCTTTGGCTCCATCAGGATCGCGCCTTTAAATCCGATTTTATGTTTGTATTCGAACACCATATTAAGGAACCGGCCCATGTGGTCCATTTCGGCGCGCATATCGGTATTGAGCAGAGTTTCGTAACCTTCGCGTCCCCCCCAAAGCACATAATTTTCACCACGCAGTTTATGGGTAGCATCCATGCAGGTTTTAACGGTTGCGGCACTATAGGCAAAAACATCAGGATCGGGATTGGTCGCCGCACCTGCCATAAAGCGGCGATTGGAAAACAGGTTAGCCGTGCCCCAGAGCAGGCGAGTATCGCAGTTTTCCATTTTGGCGGCAAAATAATCGACGATTTCATTGAGGTTGCGGGTGCTTTCGGCAAAATCGGCCCCTTCGGGGCGCACATCGGCATCATGAAAACAGAAAAACGGCGCGCCAAGAATATCAAACATCTCGAACGCCACATCGGCTTTGTGTCGGGCGTGGTCCATCGTGTCGCCAAACCACGGGCGTTGGAATGTTTCACCACCAAACGGGTCGGTGCCGGGCCAGGCGAAAGAGTGCCAATAGGCGACGGCAAAACGCAGATGGTCGCGCATCGGTTTGCCCATGACCATCTCGTCGGCGTTGTAATGTTTGAAGGAAAGGGCAGAGTTGCCGTCCTGGCCTTCATATTCGATCCGCGTAATATCGCCAAAAAAATCGGTCATATCAGTGTCCTTTTGGGGCCGGATAGGCCGATTTGAAATGTTGGTATTTTGCGTGAAATGGTGCGGTCATTTCCGTTACAGGCAATATGGTTTCGGCAATTTGCGGAGGCGTGCAGACGTCGTTTGCAGCCGCTTTTGTTGCCGCCATAAGGCCGAGCCGCGCCGCGCCTAGGGCGGCCCCGAAATCGCCGGCAACAGGAATATCAACCGGAATATCGAGAATTGTGGCGATGGCTTTAAGCCAGTAACGGGATTGCGCGCCGCCACCCACCGCCAATACCCGTTCGATATTAGTGCCCGCACGGTGCAAAGCGGCCAAATTGTCGGCAAAGGCAAAGCCGACACCTTCGATAACGGCCCGGGTGAGGCTCTCTCGGGTATCATTATGGGACAGCCCGAGAAAACTGCCGCGAATTTTTGCGTCGTTGTGCGGGGTGCGTTCCCCGCCGAGGTATGGTAAAAACATTGCGTTTCCGGGGGGGCGCAAACTGTCCCCCAATGTGGTGGTAAGCGCTTCGGGGGACTTTCCGGTGATTTTCCCATACCATCCCAAAGAGTCCACGGCCGACAGAATAACGCCCATTTGGTGCCAACGATCAGGCAGCGCATGGCAAAACGTATGGACCGCACTTTCCGGGTTCGGCAAATATGAATCATTGGCCGCAAAAACAACGCCCGATGTGCCCAATGACAAAAATGCCTGACCCGCTTTGATCACGCCCATTCCTATCGCCGAGGCGGCATTGTCACCGGCCCCCCCCGCCACGATAATGCCTTTGGGAAGGCCCCAGAGATCCGCCAATACATCGCGCAATATTCCGCCTTCTGCGTTGCCCTCGACAAGGGTAGGCATTTGCGCGCGTGTCATTTGGGATGCCCGCAAAAGAGCATCCGACCAATCACGGGTCTCCACATTGAGCCAGCTTGTTCCGGCGCTATCCGACATGTCCGAAATCGTTTCGCCCGTCAGCCACAAACGTAAATAATCTTTTGGTAGCAACACCTTGTTGATATTTTCAAAAATCTCCGGCTCATGGTGTTTCACCCACATGAGTTTTGGAGCGGTAAAACCGGGAAAGACAATATTCCCCGAAATTTCTCGAAAACCGGGTTGGGCATCAAGAGCCGCGGCCTCGTCGAAACTTCGGGTATCGTTCCATAAAATACAGGGTCGCAAAGGCTGCCCCATGCGATCAATCAGTGTCGCACCGTGCATTTGCCCAGAGAGACCGATACCGTGCAAAGCGCCCATTTCGACAGGGAAATCCCGTGTAAGTTGGTTAAAAACCGCCTTGGCAGCGGTGATCCATCTTTCCGGGTTTTGCTCGGACCAGCCTTCGTTTGGCCGCTCTACCGTTAAAGGCGCGTTGGCAAAGCCGATGTTGCGCCCTTGTGAGTCGATCAACATCCCTTTGAGGCCGGATGTGCCCAGATCAAGGCCAAGATACACGCTGCGATCCCCCATTCCCCAAGACGCCAAGATTGCGCGGTTGCAATCTTTCTTTCTGAATGGCAAAATTTATTTTGATGAGCAAATTAAATAGATATAGATATTGCGGTTCTGCCGTCCTAATTGTTGCGATTGCGGGCATTTTATCATCCCTAGCGAACGCCGGAGATCGGCCAAAATTCCCCCCCGCCAATTTTGCCAACGCGCCGCGGGCAAACGTCGCCCTTGGCCAACTGTTGTTTTATGACAAGATCTTAAGCGGCAATCGCAATATTGCCTGCGCGACCTGTCATCACCCAAAATTCGGAACATCGGACGGGGTTTCATTGGCGTTGGGTGAAGGGGCGACAGGTCTTGGAACCGCGCGTCGTGTTGATCCCGAGGCTGTCCCGGAGCAGCGTGTCGGGCGTAATGCGCCTGCTTTGTTCAATCTCGGGGCCGCAGAATTTACGTCGCTGTTTCATGATGGCCGACTTGAACGGGATGCTGGTGGGGCGGGTGGGTTACGCACGCCTCTGGCCGCTGAAATGGCGGAAAAATTCAACAATGTTCTATCGGCGCAAGCGATGTTTCCGGTGTTGTCTGGCGATGAAATGGCGGGGCAGTATTCGGAAAATGACGTGTCCAAAGCGGTGCGCAAGGGGCTTTTGGCACAGACGGGCGGCGCGTGGGATATTATTGCTTTGCGGGTTGATGAAATACCCGAATATCGCAGGGCGTTTGATGGCGCTATCGGAAAGCGGCCGGTAAAATTCACCGATATCGCCAATATGATTGCCGATTTTATTGCATTTGAATGGCGCGCGGACCAAAGCCCCTTTGACCGCTATTTGGCAGGGGGCACTTTGTCGGTCGACGCGGCAAAAGGGTTGGATTTGTTTTATGGCAAGGCGGGATGCGCCACCTGTCATGCGGGCCGGTTTCAAACCGATCACGGTTTCCACGCCATTGCCATGCCGCAAATAGGGCCGGGGAAATCGGCCCGTTTTGAAGGTCACAATCGTGATATCGGAAGGATGCGGGTCACAGGTGATCCTTCGGATATATATCGGTTCCGAACACCGTCGTTGCGCAATATTACGGCCACCGCGCCCTATGGCCATGATGGTGCCTACGCGACGTTGGAGGCGGTGTTGCGCCACCATCTTGATCCGGTAAACGCGCTTTATTCTTATGACCGGACGCAGGCAGTTTTACCGGCACTATCGGGTGCACAGGACTGGGCTATTCTTGAGGATGCAAATGAAATGGCGCGCATTGCACAGGCCAATGAACTTGCGCCAATAGGGTTGGAGGACCACGAAATTAAGGCGTTACTGACATTTTTACAGGCGCTTACGGATGATGTTTCTTTGGTCGGGAGAATGGGGGTTCCCAACACCGTGCCAAGTGGCCTGCCCGTATCGGATTGAATTCTGTTAAAAAAATCATTTAATCACAATGGATTGATAGCCAATGCTGATGCGTCACGTGATATACGTAATACTTGGTTGGTTGCAACTTTCTGCCAGTGAGAAACAGATTGATCGGGCCAGATCATTCTGATTTCGACTGTTTTTGCATCGCCCAACCCAAAGTGGGCAAATGTGGTACTGCCGCTTGCGTGTCCGCCACCGATGGTGATTTCACGCGCCCAAATTTGTTCTCCATCCCGGACCTCGATCCAGCCGCCAACGACACCCGAATTGGCACCCGTTTGCCGGACATCAAGCAACAGCCAGCGGCCATTTCCATTGGTCACATTTTGATAAATTTCGATGTTGTCGTTTCGATTTACCACTGCGAGATCAAGGGCACCATCAAGATTGAAATCCACCAGAGCGGCGCCGCGTGAACGCGTCAAAGTCGCAATTCCCGCCACGAGGCCGTGTTCCTCAAATACGCTATCTGGTCGCTGGATCAACAGATTATTCGGGTCGGCCATCGCGCTGTCGGGCATTTGATCGACGTTGCCTTTTGCAATGAAAACATCGTCGCGCCCGTCGTTGTCAACGTCGCCAAATTCAATGTGCCAGCCGGTCGAGGGCCGCCCGTCGCCGCCCGTATATGGGCGGTGCGCGGTGGATCCACGCCCATAGGCCGCGTCGTGATAGGCGGGTCCGTTTTGGTCGGGATCGCGCATTTGCAACTTTTGATCGCCCATGGATGTGAGGAAAATTTCGGGCAACCCATCACCGGAAATATCCCGGCTGGCGATGCCCATGCCCCAAATACTGTAATTCTTCCAACCTTCTTTCGCGGAATAGAGAAATGGCTCCGGAGTCAGCGCCCATAATTGTTCACCGCCTTCACGCACATAATAATGCCGGTCGTTGCTAATCCGCAAATCTTGGCGGCCTTGGCGATTCCAATCGGAAAACAGCATCGAAAGCGGGCAATGCGCGGGCAGCAAAGGCGTTGTTTTATATCCGGTTCGGGTTGGCCGGCTAAGAAAATTTTCGTCACAGGCCTCGAACGGGCCTTCGGGGTCATTGCGGTCCACGTAATTGCCAATCGCAAGGGTTGGCCGCTGGTTTTCGCCTTCCCAAGTTGCGGAAAATGCAGTGGTCCAACGCGCGGATTGATCCAGACCATCCGTCGTAAATTCGGTAAATGAGCAGTCCGCGCCACCTTGCAAAAGTTTGTTTTCACCTACCCGCATCACAAACAAATCGAGCAGACCATCATTGTCAAAATCAAACGGATATGCGCCGGTCACATTGGTCAAAGCCAGCGGTTTCGGGGTGTCCGAAACAAACATGACCGCCGCACCACGCGTGTTTGATGTATTGCGCAAGAGCATGGCGGGGGCCTCGCCACCGGCGACAAATAATTCAGGAAAAAAATCACCATCACAATCAAAAGCGGCAACGCCTCCGCCGACGAAATATTCCCAACCGCCCGTGTATTGATGGGAAAGACCTAAAACCTCCGCCCTGTTTTCAAAGCGTACTTGCGCGTGCAGCGGGGAAGTGAAGACAACCAACAGGCACGCAAGTGTTCTAAACGACATTTTTCTTAACGCCTTGTAGTTCTGTGTTAATTACACCTTCTATGGCATAGGCCGCGGCGCCCATTGCCCACATATGGTCGCTCCATTTATGGACCCTGACATCAGGCGGAGGGCCGCCAAATTGCACAATAGAGTTTCGCATATCTTCGATAACATCAGCGTCATAGAGAAAGTCGTATTGCATGCGATCCCCCGAAAGGATGATCAGTTCAGGGGCGAAAATGTTTATGACATTGGCAAGCCCCAGCGCAAACATGCGCCCCGCACGCCGAAATATCGACAGTGCGATCAGATTTCCATCACGGGCTTCGGCAACCAGTTTTTGCATGCGGATTTCGGTGCTGGTGGGGTGGTGAAATTGTTCGCTTTTAGGGTTGGTCATGATACTGTTTGCCTCGCGAAGCAGCGCATAATCGCCGACATATGCCTCAAGACATCCACGTTGCCCGCACCGGCATAACGCACCGTCCAGCTGCACTTTTGTATGGCCCAATTCTGCGCCACTGCCGTTGGTGCCACGAATAAGTTTGCCATCAATAACGATGCCCATACCAACGCCTTGTTCTATGGTAATGACGATAAAATTCCGGGCCGTTTTGCCAAGGCCGAATTGTTGCTCGGCCAGTGTCACCAGATTGGCGTCATTTTCGACAAACACATTTATACCGAGGGTCGACTGAAGCATATCCCGCAACGGCACGTCCCGCTCGGAAAGTGTCGGGGACCACCGTATGATGCCTTCAAGCGCATCAACAATACCCGGCAGGCCGATCCCAACGCCCGACAGGTCAGAGATCGAATAACCATTTTTATCAAGGCCTTGCCACAATGTCGTGCAGATGAAATCACAGGTTTGTTGGGCGGTCTGCACATCAAACGGTGTGGGAACCGAATATTCGGCAACGCGGGTACCAACAAAATTCACGATGACCAAAGTGGTTGTCTTGCCCGAAAATTTGATACCTGCCACAAGGTGCGCTGCACCGCGTAACTGTAAATTGACGCGGGGGCGGCCGCGTTTGGTATTGGCATTGGCGGGGCTAAATGCGGGTTCGGGGGGGATCTCCTCAAGCAGCCCCCTTAGGATCAGGTCGGCCGTAATGCTGGTGACCGTTGCCGGACTTAAACCCGTCGCATTTGCAATATCTATGCGCGCAACCGGCGCTGAATTCCGGATGGTGGATAGCACTGCCTTTTTGCCTGAGGTGCGGTTGCCGGGCAAAGCCTCAGTCGGGCCATTTATCATTATTACGTTCCTTTGGCGTTCGCGGTGTCGAATGGTCAATTCCGGCATGGGGCAGTATTGCACTATTTAATTTGATTACCAAATTAAAATACCGCATAGTTTCTCCAGACACGCGATTCTGCCCTAATTCAGTGGTCTTGCCGTGCAAAAAACAGTATCTTTGGGAGGATCATAAGATGAAAAAAATAGGATTTATAGCCGCGGCTGTTTTGGGATTTGGTCTGGCGACTTCCGCTATTGCAAAAGATCAGATCATTGGCGTGAGCTGGTCAAATTTTCAGGAAGAACGTTGGAAAACGGACGAAGCCGCGATGAAAGCAGCCATAGAAGCCAATGGTGACACCTATATTTCAGCAGACGCACAATCTTCGGCAGCCAAGCAATTGACCGACGTAGAGAGTCTCATTGCGCAGGGCGCAAATGCGTTGGTGATTTTGTCGGTTGATTCCGGTTCCGTTGGTGCCGCAGTGGATGCCGCTGCAGCAGAGGGAATTCCGGTCATCGGCTATGATCGCCTGATCGAAGATGAACGCGCTTTCTATCTTACTTTTGACAACAAAGAAGTCGGGCGGGTCATTGCGCGTTCGATTCTGGCGGCTGTGCCGATGGGCAATTATGCGATCATCAAAGGTGACAAAGGTGATCCCAATGCGGCCTTCCTTCTTGAAGGGATGATGGAAGTGATCGGCGCGGATGTCGATGCGGGGGAAATTAAAATTGTTGGCGAAGCGTTTACCGACGGATGGAAGCCATCCAATGCGCAGAAAAACATGGAGCAAATCCTGACTGCGAATGACAACAAGGTTGATGCGGTCCTGTCGGAAAATGACGGCATGGCCGGTGGTGCCATCGCGGCACTTGCCGCACAGGGCATGAACATACCTGTGTCGGGGCAAGATGGTGATCACGCGGCTCTTAATCGGGTGGCGCGCGGCACGCAAAACACATCTGTTTGGAAAGATGCACGGGTTCTGGGCGCAGCGGCAGGCAATATTGCGTCGGCATTGGCAGAGGGCGGCATGATGGAGAGCATCGAAGGCGCGGTAAAATGGTCGGGCGGGGCGAAAGGTGTTGAAATGAACGCCATTTTCCTAGCGCCAACACCGATTAGCGCGTCAAATATCAACGTGGTTATTGATGCCGGTCATATCGCAAAAGACAAAGTTTGCGAAGGTGCAATGGCTGGCGTTAACGGCTGCTAGTTCGCCCTTTGGACAAAAACGGTCGCGCCGGTTTTAACTGGCGCGACATTTGATGCCCCTTCCCCACATTGCTGTATTCAGGAGAACGACGTGACAAAACCGTCTTCCACCCGTGGGCCTTCCAAATCCAATGTTGAGGGCCTTTTTCCCCGGTTTTTGCGTGCTACCGAGATCGATGCCCGCCTGCTCGGAATGATCGCGGCATTGGTGTTGATCTGGGTCGGGTTTCACTATTATGGAAAAATTGTAAACGGGTATGGCGCTTTTCTAACCCCCCGAAATCTATGGAATCTATCGGTCCAAACGGCCTCAATCGCGGTGATGGCGACGGGTATGGTTCTGGTGATTGTAACGCGCCATATTGACCTGTCTGTCGGCTCAATCCTCGGGTTTACCGCGATGTCGATGGCGATAATTCAGGTGTGGATTTTACCTGACTTGATTGGTCTCGGGCACCCCATGATTTGGGTGATTGCGGTGGTGTGCGGCCTCGTAATTGGCGCTTTGATTGGCGCACTTCACGGCTATCTCATCGCGTATTTGGGTATTCCTGCGTTCATCGTCACCCTTGGCGGCCTGTTGGTGTGGCGCGGCGCCGCGTTTTTATTGGCGCGAGGGGAAACTATTTCGCCGGTGGATGCAACGTTTTCCAAATTGGGCGGCGGGCCGTATGGCGCGGTTGGGGCCACGACAAGCTGGATCATCGGGATTGTCGCTTGTGTGGCCGTGTTGTTGATGTTGTGGCAGGGGCGGCGGCAAAGAAAACGCTTTGACTTCCCGTTGCGCCCGCTCTGGGCCGAGGGGTTTTTGGCGACAGTTGGCTGTGGATTGATTATTGGATTTGTGGTGCTGGTCAATTCCTATCCGTGGCCAAAGGGGATCGTGAAAAAATATGCTGCGGCCAATAATATTGACACTCCGATCAACGAGATATTCATAAGCCATGGCTTTGCTATTCCGGTTCTAATCCTGATCGGGGTGGGAATTATCATGACGATCCTGACCACCCGCACCCGATTTGGCCGCTATGTTTTTGCGATTGGCGGCAATCCGGACGCTGCCGAATTATCGGGGATCAACACACGTTGGGTGACGCTCAAGGTGTTCGCCTTGATGGGCACATTATGCGCGCTTGGTGCGGTGATTTCGAGCGCCCGACTGGGATCGGCAACCAACAATTTGGGCACGTTGGATGAACTATATGTTATTGCGGCAGTGGTGATTGGCGGCACGTCTTTTTCGGGGGGGATCGGCACAATATACGGCGCTATTTTGGGCGCGTTGGTGATGCAGGCGTTGCAAACCGGAATGATATTGATCGGCTTTGACGCGGCCATTCAACAAATGGTTGTCGGTGCGGTTTTGGTTGCTGCGGTTTGGATTGATACACTTTATCGCCGCCGCTCGGGTGTTTAGGAGGGCATGGATATGACAGGCACAACGCCACTCGTTGAGATGAAAAATATTGAATTAGCCTTTGGTGGAATCAAAGCGGTTGATGATGTGACGGTCGATTTGTTTGCTGGCGAAGTTGTCGGGCTTCTTGGCCACAATGGTGCCGGAAAATCCACTCTTATCAAGATATTATCCGGCGCATATCAGGCCGACGCAGGTGAAATATATGTGAATGGAGAGTTGGCGACAATCCGCAATCCGCGCGACGCACACTCTTATAATATCGAAACAATATATCAAACGCTGGCGCTCGCCGACAATCTTGATGCGGCGGCAAACCTGTTTCTGGGGCGCGAAATAGTTACCCGTTTTGGTATGGTCGACGACGACGCGATGGAGGCCGAAACCCGCAAAATCATGGGGCGGCTCAATCCCAACTTTGTCAAATTTTCTTCCCCCGTGAGCGCGCTTTCGGGCGGGCAACGGCAATCGGTGGCCATCACCCGTGCGGTTTATTTTAATGCGCGCATCCTGATTATGGACGAACCTACTGCTGCCCTTGGTCCGCAGGAAACCGAAATGGTGGCAGAACTGATCAAGCAACTCAAGTCGGAGGGCATCGGGATATTCCTCATTAGCCATGACATCCACGACGTTATGGGGTTGTGCGACCGTGTGAGCGTTATGAAAAATGGTCGCTTGGTGGGCACCCAGAATGTTGATGATGTAACCGATGATGAAATTTTGGCGATGATCATTCTCGGGAAAAACCCGGAACGGAACTAGGCTAACCTATCGCCAAAATAACCGAGGACATCTTGCAATGCCAGATCGGTTGGTGATCCGGACTTGTCGATGAAATCCAGGGTCAAGACCGAGTGTTTGTTGCCTTCAAGGTGGGTCAATTTGATGCGTTCGCGGTCCCCGTTAAAAGCACTGTCAAGTGCGTCGAATTTGGCGGCCGCGCAGAGTTTGTCACCGGCAAAACGAAAGGCCAGCATTGCCCCCTTTTCATCAAGACTTGTACGGATATCAGCCACATCACGGGCGGACATATGCAATGCCTTGGATTGCAAAAGCGGCAAAGAAGGTTGTGATGAAACTGCCGCCAATACCGCGTCATTGGCCATCAGGGAAATCGCAAAATTACCCGTGAGGCACATGCCGATTACGCCAATGCCATCGACGTTATACTGTTGTTTGAGATCCTGACAAAGCGCGCCGAGCCATTTGACCACTGGGCTGGTTTTTTTAGTGGAAAATAGCGAAAATTCGCGGCGCATACAAAACAGCCGCGCAAAATTACCGGCAAAGGACAACTTGCCAAGTGGGCCAAAAAGATGCGGGATCACCACGCGAAATCCGGCATCCGTCAACTTGTCAGCAAGCCGCAGGGTTTCGACCCCAATGCCGGGAAGCTCTTGAATTATCAGGATTATAGGGCCTTCACCCTTGGAATATATATCATGTTCCAAAGGTGCGCCGTCAACGGCATTGGTTGTAAAGACTGACTTTTCAAATGCGTTCATAACCATCGTGTATCCCCTCGCGCGCCCCTATTTGAACATACGTTAACCCATAGCCAGTCCGGAGCACATTGAATTTTCGGGGACTGTTCCGGTGTCGCGGTTATTACATGATTGATATTTCGGTTCCTACCCCTTGTTTATTTGCGCGTTCCAAAATGTGATGCGCGCAGGCAAGATCCTGTGCCGCGATCCCCATTGAACGATATAATGTGATTTCTGTCGGATTGCGGCGGCCCGGCGCACGCCTGTCGAGAACCTCGCCTATTTCGGCAATAATGTGATCTTCGGTGATTTTACCGGCTTTGATTGCTTCGATAATATCCCGCGCCTGATGCAGCGCGGAAGGGCGATAATCGACATAAAGCGCGGCTGTTGTCACCAAGTCTTGGTCGATCTCGCGATACAATGGAGCAGAGGCACCAACCGCATTGACATGGCAGCCTTCGGGCACCCACGCCCCGTATAAAACGGTTTCATGAGACGAGGTTACCGTGCAAATTATATCGGCATCCGTTACCGATTTTTGCGCAGAATCCGACCCTATGAAACGTATTTCGGGATGTTGCAGGGCCAAACGCGCGGCCAAATCCCCGGCGTTTACCAATTTACGCCCAACGAGGCGCACTTCGGCAATATCACGCACCGCGCAGATGGCGGCAATATGGTGTATTGCTTGTTCTCCGGTGCCGATGATGGTCAGGATTTTGGCATCTTTGCGCGCAAGGGCACGGGTGGCGACGGCGCTGGCCGCAGCGGTCCGGATCGCGGTCAATAATCCGGCATTCATGATTGCGATCGGGGTGCCAAATGCGCGCTCAAATAACACCATCATGCCAAGGTGCGATGAATGGCCGTGCGCGGGATTTTTGGGGAAAAGGCTTATCAATTTGGTGCCAAAACAGGCAGGGTCTTCCATCGCGCCGGGCATAATTCCAAGCATATTCGGCGCGCCCACATCCAAGGCATGGCGCAACGGCAAAGTTGCCCGGCCGTTGGACGTTTGCTTCATGGCATCTTCAACGATTTCAATGGCATCGGGAACGGTGAGCAGCGCCCTTACATCAGCGCTATCTAGGGCAATCATTTGTGGTCTCCGTTGATTTTCACGCCGAGAATATTGGCAATCATCGCGCTATAATCGGCGGGGTGGGTGAGATAGGGAAAATGGGTGCCGGTTTCGAAATGGGCCGCGCGAAACGGATCAAGGCGCGCGCGAACGGCGGCACGCATAGGGGGCGGAATAAGGCGGTCATCACCGGAATCAACGGTGAATATATGTTGCTTTTTCAATGCGATTAAAGGCAGTTCGGGACCATTCTTGAGGGCCTTGAGGCGGCTGCGCAGTTCCGGCACCGGGATGCGGCCAGACACCTCGGCAATGAGCAGATCAATCAAATCGGTGCGCGCGGGTTCTTCCGCAGCCCACTGGGTTAAACCGTCGAGAAACCCCTGCATCAAAGTATCGTTAGGTATTGTATCAAGGTCGGCATTATAGGGTGGTAATTCCGAGAGCATGGCGACCGAATGTAATGTGTTTGCAGCGATGAGGGCCTTGGTTTGATCGGGGTATGTCGCGGCAAAATACTGTGCCACATACCCGCCAAGCGAGGACCCGAGGATCACGGAATTTTCAAATTTATGGGTCGCCATCAACGTGGAAATGTCGCTTGCCCAATCCTGAAGTGAACCCGATTGCGGATAGGTAAGCGATAGAATCCGCGCGTGATTGCGCAGGTCGGTAATCTGGTTCCAGAAAATGTCGCCACGCCCGAGGGTTCCGGGCAAAAGAACAAGCGCGGGACCGGAATTTCCCACCTGCAAAACGCCCCATTCGCGGGAATTCACGGCCTGTCGTGTTTCTGGGCTTGCCGCGCTAAATGCGTCACGCGCTTTGATGAGATCATTTGTCATACGGTTTACCTTTGTTTGTCGACACGCGGTTGGTTTGGCTGCGGGGCAGTTTGGTGAATTTGTCATATCCATGTCTTGAGTGTTGCCCAACCCCTTTGGAATTCAATAGACTTTGCCATAGAGGCCCGCCAAAAGGAACCGAACTGTTTTGGAGCAAGATCAAAGGGCGCGATTGTTGAAATGATAGCACGTTGGCAAAACCGGGGACGGGCGCATAGAGGGCAAGTTGTCGGGCTGTTGGGGGGGTCCTTTGATCCGGCCCACATGGGGCATGCGCATATCACCCGCGAGGCGTTGAAGCGATTTGATCTTGATGCGGTGTGGTGGTTGGTTAGCCCCGGAAATCCCCTCAAGGACCATGGGCCTGCACCGATCGACGAACGGATGGAAATTGCCCGTCAGGTGATGGATCACCCCAAAGTCACTATAAGCGATTTCGAACGCAAAGCCGGAACGCGGTACACTGCGCAAACCCTTAAGGCATTGATGAAGGAATACCCGAAAGCCAAATTTATTTGGCTGATGGGGGCGGATAATCTGGCACAGTTTCATCTGTGGCAGGATTGGCGCTGGATTATGGATAACGTTCCCATCGGCGTATTGGCGCGGCCAGGCGACAGGGTCGCAGCACGCACGTCAAAAGCCGCAAAAATATACGCCCACGCACGAATTCGCGGGCGCGAGAGTTGGCGTCTGAGGCGGGCGGTTGCGCCTGCGTGGTGTTTTGTGAATGTGGCAATGGTTGATCTTTCGTCAACAAAGATCCGGGCAGCAAAAGATTAGCTCGGTAAATAGTGGAAATTTTGGCAAAGACTACAATAGGTGACTTGTCGCGGCGGGGGTGCTGGGGGTAAACCAAAGGTATGACCAATAAATTTTCTCGACGCGTTTTTTTAGGTGGATGTTTGAGCGGACTGGGCGGAGCGGCATGGGGCGCGCCTCTCACGGTTTCGTTGCGCCCAAAATTGCGTCCCCGAACGATCGTCGAACAAGCCATAACCGGCGCCGACGCATTGGTGGAAAATGCAGGACTTGGCGGGCGCGTGGGGTTCGTCGTTGCGGATGTCAAAACCGGCCTCATTCTGGAGAGCCGCAACGCCACCATCGGGCAACCACCGGCGAGTGTGGCCAAGGCCGTTACCGCGCTTTATGCGCTGCAATCCCTTGGCGCGAAACATCGGTTCCAGACCCGCCTTATCGCCACATCAGCGGTGAAGAACGGTATTCTCAGGGGGGATTTGATATTGGAGGGCGGGGGTGACCCGACGCTTGATACCAATGATTTGGCCAACCTCGCTGCTAAACTCAAGGCCGCTGGCGTGCGCGAAGTGCGGGGGCGGTTTCTTGTTTCTGGAGGCGTCCTGCCTTTTCAACGCTCTATTGATCCCGAGCAACCTGACCATCTTGGGTATAACCCGTCGGTGTCGGGGTTAAGTCTTAATTATAATCGGGTCTATTTTGAGTGGAAGCGGCAATCAAATGGATATGGGGTGTCAATGGATGCCCGTTCCGACAAATATCGCCCCTCTGTTCAGGTGGCGCGGATCAAAGTCGTCAAGCGTAATTTGCCGGTCTATACCTATAAAGACCGCGGTGGGCGCGACGAGTGGACAGTCGCGCAAGGGGCGCTTGGCAAGGGGGGGGCGCGCTGGCTGCCGGTGCGTAAACCCGAACTGTATTCCGGGGAAGTATTTCGGTCTTTTGCGCGGTCACACGGGATTGTTCTAAAGGCCCCCAAAGTAAGCAAGAAATCCGCGAGCGGCACGGTGGTAGCGCGAGTTTCAAGCCCGGAATTGCGTGACATTGTGCGCGGGATGTTGAAATATTCCAATAATCTAACCGCTGAAATGATCGGGCTTTCTGCGACCGTGAAGCGGGGTAAACGGGCCAATACCCTTAGGGCGTCTGCCGCAGAAATGAGTGCCTGGGCCAAATCTGCGTTGGGAATGAAAAACGTGCGGTTGGTGGATCATTCAGGGCTTGGCGAGGCGTCGCGGATTAGCGCGTCGGACATGTCCTTGGCCTTGGTCAAAGTGCACCAAAATGGCGTTCTCAAGCCGATTTTGAAGGCTATCCCCCTGCGATTTTCCGATGGAAAGGTGAATAAAAATCACCCCATCAAGGTGCGCGCAAAAACCGGAACCTTGAATTTTGTTAGTGCTTTAGCAGGATATATGACGGCGGAAGATGGCACCGAGCTTGCTTTTGCTATTTTTGCGTCGGACATGAAGAAAAGATCCGCAATCAAACGTGCCGACCGTGAAAAGCCACAAGGCGAGAGGGGCTGGAACAAGCGTGCAAAGAAATTGCAACAGGCCCTGATCGAGCGTTGGGGCGCGCTTTACGGGCGCTAGCGATTGGTGCGATTGAGGGTGCCTCCGGCGGGGATATTTGAACGAAAAAGAAACGCCGGTTTTCTATCGGTAACGTGCGGGTGTGCTGGCGCGAATGTTGCGCCGGATGTCAGAGAGGCGCCAATTGGTTAGTTTATGCAGCGCGCCTGCCTGTGCTTTGATGTTGCGACGGGTTTGGGCAACATATTCACGCCCTGCATCACATGTAATTTCACCGTCGTAGGGGACGTTCATGATATAACGGCCCTGAAAGTTTTCGCGGTCATCCGTGACCCGCATTGCGAGGTGGCGGGGAAAAGAGTTTTGGTCGTATTGGAGGTGCAGGCGGGTGACAAAGACATCTTCGCCGGGATTGCGGTTGCCCGGAGCGAGCCAGTTCACCCCAAGTTCCTTAAGCTCTTTTTTGGAAAGAGGATCGGCGGCGCATGGGTCGCACCACGCCATATCCCAAGCGTATTCGGTGACCACGGTATTGGGTTTTGCAGCGCGTTTGAACATGGCATGATAGAACTGCCCAAACACGTCGCGCACATACAACGGCACGGTCACGTTTGAGGGGATGCGAATATTTCGGTAGTTGGAGGCCTCGACGCGCCCCTTGCGGGTCAGGGTCATCACCAAAAGGTCTTGTGTGGTTTGACCATTGAGTTTGCCCAACTGGATCGGCAGCATAAAGTCGCGTGACCGGAAAGTCATTTGCAGCGGTTTGAGATCCCGTTTTTCGCCCGCGGAAAACCGTTTGAGATTGACCCGGGCGACAAAGAATTTCATGCCCATGCGAACATAATCGTCCAACACAAATTGGGCACCATCGGGGAGTATATACCCTTCGCCAGTCAGAAAGGTGACGAGACCATCGGATTGCGTGGCGGAAAGGATGGCGATGTCATAGTCGCCGACCGCATACTCGGCCTTGATCGTGACGCCGAGGGCGGCGGCACCACGTTGACGTGCGGTGCGGCCAACACCATCGACAGAAGGCATCGGTTCGACCAGATATTCGATTGGTGGTTCGCAGGGATCGGTGTCGCGGTATTCGACAAGACGGGGGGCGCTATAGGCATCAAGATGGGTGACGGTTTTGGGATTTACCACGCGTATCTGATTGCGAGACAGCACCTTTGGGGTGGGGACGATCATGGCGAAATCGCTTGCCGATCCGCTATAATCCGACGACATCGTAATGACCGAGCGGTTATTGTTCCGAACATAAACAACTTTGGATGCCTGATTGTAAAGTTCGCCATCGGCGCGTGCGACATAGAATCCGCAAAAAGCCGAAACCTGCAAAGGGGTCAGTAGAAGGAAGGCGAAAATCGCGGAACGCAGCTTTTTAATGGGCATTAATCAGGCAACCTTATTGATAATTGCAAGGCCAATTATGGGTGGTGATTTTCCCTGCGTCAAACCAGTTACATGTAATTTCGGCTGATTTTGGCCCACGCACTAACCCGAATTATTCATGAAGCGGCGTAAATCGTTTGGCGGGCGTAGATCAAGCTGTTGAAATGGCGTATGATTTTGGTGTTGAACAAGATCATTCACCTCCAGCAGAAAATCCAACCCACCATGAATGACGATACGCTA
>JAUZRV010000075.1 GCA_030950105.1 Rhodobacterales bacterium
AACGCGGCATCAGCCGCCCGAACACCCCCAGATATCAACCTTCAACGCACACTCTAAACTCAGTTCAAAACGCCGCCGTCAACCCGGCCGATCCAGTGCGCCGGAAGGAAATACCCGGAGGCTGATGAATAATTCGGGCTAATTGATCTGCTCTTGCAGGCTTTCATCGACATGCGCATTTTCAACCCACTTTTCCAATGCATAGCGAATCGCCGACTGGTCGCGCAAATCAATCGCCTTGCGAATATCTTGCAGGGCATTTGCCATTTCGATTTCCGAAAGGCAGCCCTCTTGCGCACGCAAGATTTTGGAATGGGGTGTGGTCAACATATCGCTACCAATAAGCAATTCTTCATGAAGTTTTTCACCCGGACGCAAGCCGGTAATCTGGATTTCGATGTCGCCGTTAGGGTTTTCCTCGTCGCGCACATTATACCCGGCGCTTTCGATCATCTGGCGCGCCACTTTATGAATCGGCACCGGCTTGCCCATATCAAGCACAAACACATCGCCGCCGCGCGCAAAAGACCCGGCAAGCAAAACAAGCCGCACCGCCTCGGAAACGGTCATGAAATATCGCGTGACCTTGGGGTGGGTCAATGTAACCGGCCCACCGCGCGCAATCTGATCCTCGAATAACGGGATGACCGAACCCGAGGAGCCGAGAACATTACCAAAGCGCACCATAGAGAACCGTGTTCGATCCGACCGTGTCGCTAAATCCTGTATCACCAACTCGGCCAAACGCTTGGAGGATCCCATCACACTGGTTGGGCGCACAGCTTTGTCGGACGACACCAGAATAAGCCGCTCTACGTTCGCTTTTCGGGCGGCCTCTGCGACTATTTTAGTGCCTAACACATTGATGCGCATGCCTTCGATTGCATTGTTTTCTACCATCGGCAAATGCTTGTAGGCCGCGGCATGGAGAACCACATCAACACCAAACCTTTCAAGCGTTTCCTGCATTAATGTAGGTTCCATGATCGATCCGAGAACCGCGGCGACCTCCAGGTCGGGGGCAATCTCTGTTATTTCTCGCTGGATATTGTAAAGAGCGTGCTCGCTGTGATCGAGGAGAATCAAACAGGAAGGTTCACAGCTCAATATTTGGCGGCACAGTTCCGAACCGATTGATCCCCCTGCACCAGTGACAAGAATACGCCGGTTTTGATAGGCATCGCAAACTCCGGGCAATTGGTCTTCAAGCCGGCTACGCCCCAAAAACGACGACAATTCGACCGGCTCGCTTTTTTTGATAATTTCGCCTTCGACCACCAATTCGGCAAACGACGGCAGCTCGTGCACATCACACCCTATTTCCCGCAACCGTCGCGAGATACGCGCCCGCACCTGTGCGCTTGCCGATGGCATGGCCAACACCACCAACTCAATTTGGTTGTCCGTTATAATTTCGCGGATTTTTGTGGATGGAAAAACCTTTAGACCCGCAATGGATTGCGCCCAAAGTGTCGCGTTATCATCAATAAATGCACAGGCTTCCACTTCATTGTCGAGATGGAGCGCCGCAACCAGTTGTTGGCCTGTTTGCCCAGCGCCATAAATCAGTAAACGCTTGCGGGGCCGTCCTCGGAAATAGATCCATTGCAGAGTTTTGCGCATGGCCAGCCGCACGCTGGCGGAAAGCAAAATGAAAATCATTGCCATGCTGACAAATAATTGCATCGGCAAGCCGGCCCCGGTCGCATAACTTACCAATGCGCCGGCAATCCCCATCATTGTGGCGACCAATGCGGTCTCGACAACGGACTGTAATTCGTAAGCGATCAATTTAATCCGGTGCAAACCAAAAAGGAACGTCATCGCAACGCCCGCTCCTATGATTGCAGCGACAATTTTGGCGTGGGCAAGTTCCGGACCGATACCTTTTAGGGCACCGTTTGCAAGAGCCATGCTTATGTAGAATGCCGCGACCATCAACATAATATCAATCGCCAGCAATATCTTGCGTTTTTGCGCACGCGTTACCGCCAAGCAGAGCTGATAGATCATCTCCGACACCCCACAATAAATTTCAATTACAAATCCAAGTTACCAATTACATCAGTGGATACATCTATATCGCACACATGCCTTCCAAAAGGTGCAAATGGCACACATCAGTATGAACAGCTTGAAACTACTTCATTTTATGACACTGCGGCAAGAAGATTAACCCTCACGAGGCAAACAACCGCCAAAAGGTTAACAAAAGATGTATTTTTTGAATTAAGGCCGGTCTATTTTCGCCTCATACGCAGGGGCAATCTGCGAATCACGGTGACCAGAACCAGCCAAAGATCATAGCAGATCGTGCGATTTTCGTGATAGATCCTCAGGGTGATTCAGAGAAAGTGGGATTATCGTTCTGCCGCGATGATCTCGACTGCCTTTGCGCGGTTATCCTGTACGAGTTCAATCGCCCTGGTTG
>JAUZRV010000076.1 GCA_030950105.1 Rhodobacterales bacterium
CTGGAGGAAGCTACGCGGCTTTGACTATCTCGCCAAAGTCATCACAGGCGTCATATTCAAAGACGGAATTGAAACCACAAACCCCGACCAGATCGCCGCATGACCGACAAGCCTCAAACACCAGACTCGACAATAGCTCGCCCTGGGTTCACCCCGGGCTGAACGTGATTTCAAAACTGGAAGACCATTATCACATCGAAAACTACGGCCACTTTTCCGGTCAGGGCACCCATGTCTATCAGCAACTCAAAGGCGATGCTGGCAACACCTTCCCCGATTTCCCCAATCTTTCGGAAAAGTGGGATCAGGGCGGAGAATATATCGCGGTTTATCCCAATGTCCTGCTCGGGGTGCAGCGCGACCATACGTTTGTTTTCATCCTTGAAACCCGATCCACCGAAAAAACCGTTGAACATATCCACATTTATTACGCGGCACCCGATGTCGACCCTGCCTTAAAGGCCAAAAACACCGCACAATGGGCCGCCGTGTTTGACGAAGACGTGTTTGTGGTCGAAGGTATGCAAAAAGGCCGCCACGGCGTGCATTTCGACGGGGGCCGCTTTTCGCCCGCTATGGATGGGCCGACCCATTGTTTTCACGACTGGATTGCCGCAAATATACAGGTCTACCGCGGTAGCACCCAATTATGACCACGCTTGACCAAAGTTTGCATGCCTCTCACGAGACTGGCGATCATCGTGCCCTCGTCGGTCTCTATACACAGGCCGCCGATCAGGCCGAGCCCCTTAACGCGGCCTGTTTTTTCCTGACCAATGCGTATGTATATGCCCTTGAAACCAACCATCCGCAGCGCCATGCCCTGCATGCCCGCCTCGTTGCCGAGGGGCGCGAGGCCTAGACCTGCACAGCCGTTTCATCAGCCCCATTATCGGTCTCGTCTTCCACCTCGTCCGGTGCGTCATACGATATCTGCCGATAGAGATGCCACGTCGCATGCCCCAATAACGGCAACACCAGATAAAGCCCCAGAAACGCCGGCACCATCGCCAATAGGGTAACCGCCCCGATAAACGCGCCCCACGCCAGCATAGGCACCGGATTTTGCGTCACGGTTTGGAAACTCACGATCATCGCGGTTACAAAATCGACTTCGCGATCCAACAACAACGGCAATGACATCACCGTAATCGCAAACAGCAACAGCGAAAAAACAGCGCCCACAACCGTGCCTACCGCGATCATCGTCAACCCGTTTCCGGTTAGATACACCGCAAAAGACGACGACACATTGGTCATCGTGGACAGCCCCATAAACAGCGCAAAAATCATATGCGCCAGAAAGAACCAGAATAAAAACACCATGATCACAATCACACAGATCGACGGCAATTGCCGCTTGCTTTGCAACAACACCACGCCAAAAATCTGATAGAGATCCATCGCGCGGCCCTGTTCAAGGCGGCGGCTGATTTCATAGAGCCCCACAGCGGCAAACGGCCCGATCATCGGAAACCCGACAGCGGCAAAAATCAGCCAGTAACTTTTTCCGGTGCTATAGGTGATTGCACCCAATATCAGCCCGAAAATGACATAAGCACTTGAAAACACGAACCCAAACCCCGGTGCGCGCTTCATATCCCGCCACCCCAGACGCAGCGCGGTTTTCAGCATTTCAAAACTAACCTCGCGCATATCCGGCGCGCCTTGCTTTGGTGTTTGCGGCATCAACATCCCCGTGTCGTCTTGTTTTCTCCGATCAAAGAGGGTTTTGCCGCACAAATCAAGCTTGATGAATCTGTAGCAGGGTGATTCAGAGAAAGTGGGATTATCGTTCTGCCGCGATGATCTCGACTGCCTTTGCGCGGTTATCCTGTACGAGTTCAATCGCCCTGGTTGGTGATTTTGCGATGCGTTTGAGCAGGGTGATAGCGGCGCTGGTG
>JAUZRV010000077.1 GCA_030950105.1 Rhodobacterales bacterium
TTACCTGCAGCCCCCCCCCAATGAGACGGAGCAACCTAAACCTGCGGCACCTGCGCGCCTTTAGCCATGTTGGCGCGCAAAACAGCATTTCACGCGCCGCCGACGCCGTGCATTTGTCGCAACCGGCAGTCACTCAGGCGATTGCAAAACTCGAAACCCGCCTTGGCGTGCCGCTGTTTGACCGCACTGGAAACGGGCTTTTCCTGACCACGGCCGGCGACATTTTTCTCGCCCGCGTCAATCGCGCCCTCGCCATTATTACCGAAGGCGCGCGTCTGGCGAGCAAAGTCGGTCGCACCAAGATCGCGACCAAAAATCCGCGCGGCTTTAGCAAATTTGACCAACTGGTGACCACCGCCCAACTCGGCTCGTTGTTGGCCGTGGCAGGGGCAGGAAATTTTTCGCTGGCGGCGCGAAATTCCGGTGTTTCGCAACCCTCGCTGCACCGCACCGCCCGCGATCTGGAACGCCTTTCCGGCCTGACGCTGTTTCGAAAATCCAGCACCGGAATAGAACTCACCCCCGCCGCCACCACTTTATCCCGCTACGTGAGCCTATCTTTTAGTGAGCTAGATCAAGGCCTTGAAGAAATTGAAAACTGGCGCGGCACCGATACCGGCCGCATTGTCATTGGCACGATGCCATTGGCGCGCACCTACCTCTTGCCCCACGCGATCAATGCGCTTCTCGAAACCCGCCCCGCCGTCAACGTAAGCGTGATCGACGGTCCTTACGGTGATTTACTGCAAGGATTACGCCAGGGCGACACCGATATTTTGATCGGCGCATTGCGTGACCCACTGCCGGTAAACGACGTCGTGCAGGAAGACCTGTTTAGCGACACATTGGCCATCGTCGGGCGCGCGCACCATCCATTAACCACCGCCAGCGCCCTCGATTTGGCGGATTTGGCGCGCTATCCATGGATCGTTCCGCGCGACGACACCCCGACCCGCGCCCACTTTGACACCCTGTTCCCCACAACCAAATCGGGCACCACCGCCCCCCGCCCCGTGATCGAAACCAGCTCTCTGGTGCTGATCCGGGGCCTGCTCATGGGAAGTGACCGTTTGACCGTGCTTTCGGCCCATCAAATGCGCCACGAAGAAGATCAGGGCCTGCTCGCCCGCCTGCCCTTTGATATGCCCGACACCCGCCGCAAAATCGGTGTTACCTTCCGGCGCAACTGGCATCCGACCAAAACACAGTCGCTTTTCCTGTCCTTATTGCGTGATGCTGCCAAAACATTGCACCCCACCAAGTAAATTTCCCCATCACTATTGGAAAAATGAATAGCGATGTCGGTTTCCCAATTTCAAAACCCCGCAATCCCGTGTTAAACTCCACAGAACCCGCCGCCCTTTTGTTTTGAAAACCGGATAGACAAATGCCAAAAATTAACCCGCCAATTCCGACACCAACGGTGGCTTTCATCGGTTTTGGCGAGGCCGCGCAGGCCTTTACCAAAGGCTGGTCATCCACGATCGTCCCCACAATTCGCGCCTATGACCGCAAAACCGACGCGCGCAACACTGCTGCCACAAACGACGCACAAACCCGTGCCCGAAAACTGATCGACTACGCCGATGCGGGTGTCGACGGACACCTGACCGTGGCCGACACCCTGACAAATTCCGGCGCAAATGCCGACGTCATCTTTTCCATGGTCACCGCCGATCAGGCCAAAACCGCCGGCCTCGCCGTCGCCGCCCAAATCACCCCCGATACATTGTATTTCGACTGCAATTCCTGCGCCCCCGACACCAAACGCGCCATCGCAGATGCTATTGACAGCGCCGGTGGCCGCTATGTCGATGTCGCTATCATGGCCCCCGTGCATCCCAAATTGCACCGCGTGCCGGTTTTGGTCAGCGGCCCGCACACAACCGCCGCCCTCGCCATGATGCAACGCCTCGATATGGCGGCAAACCCCGCCAACCCAGACAAAAACGGCGACATCGGCGATGCCTCCTCGATCAAAATGGTGCGCTCGATCATGGTCAAAGGTCTTGAGGCGCTGATGGCCGAATGTCTGCTTGCGGGCCGGCGCGCCGGTGTCGAAGACATCGTTTTTGACACGCTCGACACATCCTATCCCGGTTTCGACTTTCGCAAACGCGCCGCTTACGGCCTTGACCGGATGATCGAACACGGCAACCGCCGCGCCGCCGAAATGCGCGAAGTCGCCCTGACCGTTGAACATCTCGGCCTTGATAACCCCATGTCGCGCGCCATTGTGGACTGGCAACAAACCATCGGGGATCTCGACCTGACCCCGCAAAATGCCACTTATACGGATGGCGCCGATGCAATCCTCGCCGCCCTTTCCCCAAAACCGGAGATCCAAAAATGAAAATATGTGTAGCAGGTGCCGCTGGCGCATTTGGCATGAAACACCTCAATGCCCTTGCCAAAATCGACGGCGTCGAGGTCACCTCGGTCGTTGGCCGCACCCATGACAGCATCACC
This sequence comes from Rhodobacterales bacterium, assembly GCA_030950105.1. Classification (GTDB taxonomy): domain Bacteria; phylum Pseudomonadota; class Alphaproteobacteria; order Rhodobacterales; family Rhodobacteraceae; genus JAUZRV01. Next base: position 2,470 of record JAUZRV010000077.1, read on the forward strand.
GCCTTTGCCCGTGAACGCGGCATTGCCCACGCCACAACCGACCTCGCTGAATCTCTCGCGCGTAATGATGTCGATGCGGTGATCCTCTCGACTCCGACACAAATTCACGCCGAACAAACCATCGCCTGTCTGCGCGCCGGGAAACACGTGTTGGTTGAAATCCCGATGGCCGATAACATCGAAGATGCCCGTGAAATCGTGCGCGTCCAAAAGGAAACCGGCAAAATCGCCATGGCCGGTCACGTGCGCCGCTTTAATCCGTCACATCAATTCGTGCAGAATGAAATCACCGCTGGAAACCTCAACATCCAACAGATGGATGTGCAGACCTATTTCTTTCGCCGCACCAACACCAACGCCATGGGCAACCCGCGAAGCTGGACCGACCATTTGCTGTGGCACCACGCCTGTCACACCGTTGATCTGTTCCAATACCAAACCGGCGAAAACGCCAGCGAAGTGTTTGGCATGGAAGGCCCGCACCATCCCGACCTTGGCATCGCCATGGATATGACCATCGGGTTAAAAACCCCGTCCGGCGCGCTCTGCACATTGTCATTGTCATTCAACAACAACGGACCGCTTGGCACGTTTTTCCGCTATATCTGCGACAATGAAACCTATATCGCGCGCTATGACGATCTGTTCACCGGCCGCGAAGACCCCGTCGATCTTGCCGGTGTCGCGGTGTCGTCAAACGGCATCGAATTGATTGACCGCGAATTCATTTCCGCCATCAACGAGGGCCGCGAACCCAATGCGTCCGTCGCCCAGGCCCTGCCCGCATACGAGACCCTCGACCGGATCGAAAAAGTAATGAACGGCGGTTAATATCGCCGCACTGACATCAATGACGTGCGTAACAACCTATGCACGTCATACATACACGGATACATACGTTGGTTTTTTGCCGGAAACTGCTGCCAAAAAACCGGCGCTATTAACGCGAAAAAAGCACCGGAAACCAGTCCTCGCGCAACCGCTGCCCCTGCACCATTCCATGCCCCGGAAACGGCGGGGATGTCGGCCCTGCGCGTTCCGTATACCGCGCGTCATCGCCCACCAACCGCAGCGAAAATGCCCGCCGCCGCGCGCCGGTTTCATTGCCCCGCGCCCCATGCAGAATGTCGAAATTAAACGCCACCGCATCGCCCGGTTCCATCGCATATTCCACGATATTCATCCCCTCGGCATCGGGGTCCGGCACCGGCATATATATGTCGTCACCGGCATAGAAATCTTCCTGCGAAACCCACCGTGTCGGCAGCACGGGCTTCTCCCACAAATGCGACCCCGCCACACAGCGCAACGACGCCGCGCGCACCGGATCCATCGGCGACCAGAAGCTCACGGTTTGCTTGCCCTCGACGAAATAATATGGCCCGTCCGTGTGCCACGGTGTCGGCTTTGCGGTGCCCGGTTCCTTGACCAGAACATGTTCATGGAACATCTGGACGCTGTGCGATTGCATCAAATCCGCCGCCACTTCTGCGGCCGGAGAATTGCGCACTGCGTCTTCAAATCCGGCAATCCGCGACCAGTTGCAATAGTCATCAAAGAACCGGCCCTTTTCCCCGTCAACAAGGTTATCTGCCGCCGACGGACCCGGGTTTTTCATGTTGTATTCAATGCCTTGACAGATGTTTTGAATGTGATCCTTGAACAACCCCTTGATCAGAACAACCCCGTCCCTTTGATAGGTCTCGATATCGGCCTGCGTGACAAGATGATAAACCATTAATCCATTCCTTTCCTTGGGTTACTCCGCAATACTAAAGCGGCCAAAACACCAATATCGCCGGTATCGATACCACCACCACCAATACTTCAAGCGGCAGCCCCATCCGCCAGTAATCGCCAAAACTATACCCGCCCGGCCCAAGTATAAGCGTGTTGTTCTTATGCCCGATTGGCGTCAAAAAGGCCGACGATGCCGCAATCGCCACCGCCATCAAAAACGGGTCCGGCGACACATCCAATGCCACCGCCATCTGGATACCCACAGGGGCCGCAACGATGGTCGTCGCCGTGTTGTTCAACACATCCGAAAGCGTCATCGTCACCAACATCAACGCCGTCAAAATCGCCCAGCTCGGCATGCCTTGGGTGATATCAATCAACCAGTTTGCAATCAATTGCGTGCCACCCGAACTGTCCAGCGCCGCCCCCAGCGGGATCATCGACCCAAGCAAAACCACCACCGGCCACGCGATATGATCATAGAGTTCCGAAATCGGCAAAATCTTGGTTAACACATAGGCAATCACCACCAGTCCAAGCGCAATCGGCAGGTAAATCAACCCCAGACTCGACGCCGCCACCGCCGCCCCGAACAGACCAATCGCCGCCCATGTTTTGCTATTTTGCGTCACCGCAAGGCCACGTTCCGCCAATGGCAAACACCCCAACCATTCGGTGATATCCGCGCCCGCCCCCTGAGGCACCAGCAGCAGCAAAATATCACCGGCTTCGATCTCGGTTTTGCGCACCTGTTTGGTGATTTTTCGCCCCTGCCGGGAAATCCCCATCAGCACCGCACGTTGCCGCCACGCCAACCCGATCGCCACCGCAGAACGCCCCGCGATACGTGCCTCGGATGGCACAACAACCTCTATGATATCAAGACCTTCGCCCTCGGCATGAAGGTGTTCCTCGCGTTTTTCATCGGCAAAATCGAGGCTGAGCGCACTGCGGAATTCATCGAGCGCATCCGGTGCCGCCTCAAGCACGAGGGCATCCCCTGCCTGCAACGCCACATTGCGCGCCGAGCCGTATTTGCGCTTGCCATCACGGATCAACCCGAGGATCGCAACATCGGTTTTTTCGGCCACCCCGTCCAGTTCCCCAAGGCGCACCCCGATATGTTTTGATCCCTCGGGCACCGTAAGCTCGGCAATATACGCGCCAAGATCGGCATCGTCATGGCGGCTTTCGTCGCGATTGGGGATCAATCGCCAGCCAATAAGCGCCACAAAAACCAACCCCGCAAGCGCGGTAATTCCGCCCACCGGCAGGAAATCAAACATCTTGAACGGCTCACCAAGGCTTTCTTCACGAATAGAGGCAATAATGATATTGGGCGGCGTCCCGATCATCGTCGCCATCCCGCCCAAAATCGTCGCGAAACTCAGCGGCATCAACGACAATCCCGGTGACCTACCGGCCTTGCGCGCGGTCTGGATATCCACCGGCATCAACAACGCCAATGCCGCGACATTGTTCATAAACGCCGACAATACCCCGCCGATGCCGCCCATCAACACGATGTGCCCGCCCAATGCGCGGCTGCTGTCGACCAATGTGCGGGTGATCAGAAACACCGCCCCCGACCGCACCAATCCCGCCGATACCACCAAGACCAACGCCACCACCAATGTTGCCGGATGGCCAAACCCCGCGAACGCCTGATCGGTCGGCACCACCCCCAGAACTACCCCGATCATGAGCGCCGAAAACGCAACGAGATCATACCGATAGCGCCCCCAAAGCAGCATCAGAAACACAAGCCCGAACAGGCTAAACAGGATAATTTGGTCACTGGTCATTACGCACACTCCATTTGGCGCCATCCAACCCCAACGCACACAAAAACGCAACCGGCTTGCAGCGCGTGGGTTGCCTGTCCTATAGAGAGACAAACCGAGATTGATGAGAGGAAAAAGACATGGCCGGACACTCAAAATGGGCAAATATCCAACACCGTAAAGGGCGTCAAGACGCCGTGCGCTCCAAGCTTTTCTCCAAACTTTCCAAAGAGATAACCGTTGCTGCGAAAATGGGTGAACCCGATGTGGACAAGAACCCGCGCTTGCGCATGGCGGTAAAAGAGGCAAAATCGGTCTCGGTCCCCAAGGATGTGATTGATCGCGCCATCAAAAAATCACAAGCTGGCGAAGGCGATAATTACGACGAAATACGCTATGAGGGCTACGGTCCCAACGGTGTCGCCGTGATCGTCGAGGCGATGACCGACAACCGCAACCGCACCGCAAGCTCTGTCCGCTCCACCTTTACCAAATGCGGCGGCAATCTCGGCGAAACCGGCAGCGTTGGCTTTATGTTCGACCGGGTTGGCGAAATCGTCTATCCGCTTGACGCCGGTGACGCCGAATCCATTGAAATGGCCGCTCTGGAAGCGGGCGCAGACGACGTGGAATCCTCGGAAGACGGACATATTTTCTGGTGTGCCGATACCGATCTTAACGAGGTTTCAACCGCTTTGGAAAAAGAGCTCGGCGAATCCGTTACTTCCAAATTGATCTGGAAACCCAACATGACCACCGAACTTGATCTGGAAGGCATGGAAAAGCTGATGAAGCTGGTCGATACTCTTGAAGACGACGATGATATCCAACGGGTCACCACAAATTTTGAGGCCTCCGACGAGGTGATGGAGCAGCTTTAATGCGTTAACGCACCCCGAAACAACTTTGCGGTAAACCGCCTATGGTGCGCGCCTGTAAACTACAGATGCGCACCTCCTTATACCGAACAATACCCGTTTGAGGCACCAACATGAGCGCGACATTCACCGCCGGTTTTGCCCTCGGGTTTTCCCTTATCCTCGCCATTGGATCGCAAAACGCCTTTGTTCTGCGCCAAGGATTGCGGCGCGAACATGTGTTTCCTATCGTTCTCACCTGTGCGCTATCAGACGCTATTTTGATCGCTGCCGGTGTCGGCGGATTTGGCGCATTGGCCACCGCTGTGCCGCTGTTTGAAACCGTGATGCGCTATGGCGGGGCTGCGTTCCTCGTCTGGTATGGCCTGCGCAACCTGATCTCGGCCTATCGCGGCGGCGGCAGTATGGGCGCGGCGGACACGGCGGGCAGTTTGCGCACGGCGTTGATCACCTGCCTGTTGCTGACGTGGGCGAACCCGCATGTCTATCTTGATACGGTGGTTTTGCTGGGGTCGATATCGGCGCAATACGACGACAAAATCCTGTTTGCCAGCGGCGCAATGACCGCAAGTTTCGTGTTCTTCTTTGCGCTTGGCTATGGCGCGCGTTTGCTCGGCCCGTTGTTCAATAATCCGACCGCATGGCGGGTGCTCGACTTGCTGGTTGCCTTCACGATGTTTTTTATCGCGGCAAGCCTTGTCTTTTGAACGGCGATAGTATGTTGATGAGGCATGAAAACCCCCGATAATAGCCGCCCCGTTACCGGGGTCTTCTGGATGGTCGTCACCGGCCTGCTGTTTGTCATGGTGACGGCGGTGGTGAAATATATGGGGCCGCGTATCCCCGCCGCCGAAGCCGCGTTTCTGCGTTATATTCTCGGGTTGATATTGCTGCTGCCGATGCTGCGCGCGGTTCAACGGGCACATTTGTCACGTGGCCAATTGGGGTTGTTTGCAATCCGCGGATTGGCGCACGCGATGGGTGTGTGGGCGTGGTTTTTTGCCATGGCGCGCATCCCCATCGCCGATGTCACCGCGATGAATTACCTGTCACCGATCTATGTCACCCTCGGGGCCGCGTTGTTTTTGGGGGAAAAGCTGGCCTTTCGGCGGATCGCGGCGGTGGTGATGGCCTTGATCGGCGCGTTGATCATCCTGCGCCCCGGTTTTCGCGAGGTCGGTCCCGGCCATTTTGCGATGTTGGCGGCGGCGTTGGTGTTTGCATTGTCCTATCTTCTAGGCAAGCGATTGACCGATGAAACCGGACCGGCGGTGGTGGTGGTGATGCTGTCGGTGGTGGTGCCGATCGGGCTTGCCCCGCTGGCATTTGCGGTCTGGGTCACCCCGACGATGACCGAATTGGCGCTATTGATGGGAGTTGCGGTGATCGCGACCACCGGACATTTCACCATGGGCCTCGCGTTCAAGGCCGCCCCTCTTACCGTGACCCAACCGGTGACGTTTTTGCAATTGGTCTGGGCGGTCACCTTGGGCGCGGTGATGTTTGGCGAACCGGCCGATTTCTGGGTGGTGCTTGGCGGCTCGATCATCATGGCATCGGTCCTATTCATCACCCTGCGCGAGGCCGCGTTAAAGCGCCGCCTGCGCACGCCGGTGGTGAATGCGACCAAATTGTAGCGCAAAAATGACCAATGCACACCTTTACGAAGACGCCAATCTGGCACAGTTCTATGACCTCGAAAACGCATGGGGGGCCGATTTTGACACCTGCATAGACATGGCGGCAGAGGCAGAGAACCTGCTTGATCTGGGCTGCGGCACGGGTGCGTTGGTGGCGCATCTGGCCCCGAGCATGCCAGCAACCGGCGTTGATCCGGCGGCGGCGATGATCGACATCGCCAAACAGCGGAACGGCGGCCAACACGCCACTTGGGTCGTCGGGGATGCGCGCAGCCTTGATCTTGAACAACAATTTGATTTGATCGTTTTGACCGGCAATACCTTTCAGGTATTTCTGACTGAAGCAGATCAACGCGCAGCTTTGGCCACCATCGCGCGGCATCTTTCACCGCGCGGGAAATTTATTTTTGACACGCGGAACCCCGATTGTGCAGCATGGGAAAAATGGGCGCCTGAACAATCACACCGGACCGTAACCCACGATAAATACGGGGAAATCGAGGTCTTTAACGATGCCGAATATGAAGCGCAATCCGCTATTGTCACCTATGAAACCACTTACAAAATCCACACCAGCGGACAGAGCTTCACCGCCAAAGCACAGATGAAATTCACCCCACTGGCGGAATTAAAGTCGCTGATTTCCGATGCGGGCCTGCATGTCGAAACCTGGTTTGGCACTTGGGACGGCGCGGCCCTTTCAAACAGCAGCCAAGGTTTTATCCCTTTGGGAAGGCGCGCCTAAAGCGGCCATAAAAACGGTATAATCAGGCTCGCCAATATTCCGATACTTAGATTAAGCGGAATACCGATGCGCATGAAATCGGTGAACCGATAGCCGCCCGGACCATAGACCAACATATTGGTTTGATACCCGATTGGCGTGGCAAACGACGCCGAGGCCGCGACCATCACCGCCACCACCAAGGGGCGCGCATCAATGCCCATGGCGTCGGCTAAACCAATGGCAATCGGCGTGACCACCACCGCCACGGCATTGTTGGATACCATTTCGGTCAACACCGAGGTAAGCAAATATATTGCCCAGACGATCAACACACCCGGCAACCCCATCAACATCGGCGCGATAAAATCAACGATCAAACGCACTGCGCCTGATGCCTCGAGCGCGGCCCCGACGGCGAGCATCGAGAAGATCAACGCCAGTAATCGCCCGTCAATAAAGCCGAACGCTTCGTCGGCATCAATGCATCGGGTGAGCAAAACAAACGCCACCGCCAATATCGCCAACAGGAAAATCGGGGCGACGCCAAATCCCGCCAACCCCACCATCGCAATCAGCGTGACAATGGCAATCGGCGCATGACCACGGCGAAACGCCCGCGCCGAAGGGTGCGAGACATCAACCATATTCATCTCGTTGGCGAGGCGTTGAATATCGGCCAACGCGCCTTCAAGCAGCAGAGTATCGCCAACCCGCACCACCAAGGCATCCAATTGCCGACCGATATTCTGGTTGCGCCGATGCACCGCCAATGGATAGACCCCATACCGCCGCCGCAGCCGCAATTCGCCAAGGGATCGCCCGATCATTTTGCACCCCGGAGTGATCAAAACCTCAACGGTCGAGGTTTCAACCGCCGACACCTGATCCACCCGTTTTAGGGACTTATTGCGTTGCAGAGACAATAATTCGGTCATCTGGGTGCGCAAAACCACACGATCCCCGACCTGCAATGTCACGTCCTTGAGGGCGCGGCGCAACGAGGCATCGCCACGGATCACATCAATCAACCGCACGCCCTCGCGTTTGAACAATTGCACGCCGGTCACCTCGCGCCCGATCAGGTTGGATTCTGGCGGTATCACCGCCTCGGTGAAAAATTTCATCCGCGATTTATCCGACAATAACGACGCCATGCTATCGCGATCCGGCAACAGATACGGCCCGATATAGCGCAGGTAAATCATCCCCCAAATCACCAGAATAATCCCCAAGGGCGCCACCTCGAATATCGAAAACGCGCGCAGTCCCTGGGCGCGTGCCACCCCGTCCACCAACAGGTTTGTCGAGGTCCCGATCAAGGTCAAAGTGCCGCCAAGAATTGCCGCATAAGACAAGGGTATCAACAGTTTAGACGCCGAAACCCCCAAGGTGCGCGCCAATTGCACAAACACCGGAATCATCACCACAACCACCGGCGTATTGGACACCACCGCCGACGCAATGATCACAAACCCCATCAACATCGCGATGGCCAGTTTTGGGTTGCTGCGGGCCTGCCTGTCGGCCACTTGGGTAAACGCATCCAATGCCCCGGTGCGCACCAACGCACCCATGACGATAAACATCGCGGCAATCGTCCACGGCGCCGGATTTGACAGCACCTTGAGCGCGGACTCGTATGGCAACACCCCAAGAGCGAGCATCAGCGCCGCGCCGGTTATCGCCACCACTTCGGTTGGATATGTCTCGCGCACGAACAGCACAAACATGATCCCCACCACAATCAGGGTTAAAACGGCCTGCCCGGTCTGCGTGAATTCAAAATAGCCCATTACCTGATCCGTTTTACGCGTTCCGCCCCACTCTCGCTTATGGGGCGGTTGGCGGCAAGTCCGCTGTTTTTGGGGTGGTCAATCGCGGCTGCACCAAAAACATGCCGACAAACATCAACCCCATCGCCGCCCAAATATATTGGGAATAACTCTCGCCGAGGAATATCATCGCCCACGTGACCCCAAATCCGGTGACCAGATAGCTCACCTGGGCGGCAAAAACCGCGCCCGCCCGCGTCACCATCCACACATATCCGGAATAAACAAACGCGTGGATCGCCGAGCCGGCAACAAGCGCCAGATCCGGCGCGCCGTATGGCGGCAACGGATTTATCCAGTGGCCCGTGCCAATCGCCAAAGGCAGCGAAATAGCCGTGCCAACGATCGACGCGCCGAGCAATACCTGAACCGCATCCAAGCCATAAGTTCCCCATTTGGCCACGATATTGCCTTCAAACGCGTAACAAAACGGCGCGACCAAAGCGAGCGGAATAAAGGCAATCATGGCGCGCTCTGGCAGGCTTGCGTCCGGCAGGACCAACAGGGCAACCCCCGCCAAGCCAAAGCTGAGACCAATCAACGCCCGCCAGTTGAACCGGTCGTTGCCAAATGCCAGCGCCACCGGAAAGGCGAACATCGGCACCATCGCGATAATGATCGACATTACCCCCGACGGCAGATGCATATAGGCGCGAAACGATGTGGCATTTGGCAACACGGTGCCCACCACCGCAAGGATAATATAGAGGCGTAGATGACGGGGCGAAAACGGCAGGCCCTTACCGCGTATCACATTGAAAGTGCCTAATATTACGCTCCCCAATGCCAGCTGCCAGAACACCAGCCCCATGGGCAGATAACCGTCGCTTACCGCGATTTTCGACAGTGGTTGCGTCGCGCCCCACCCCGCGCCCATCAACACCAGTATCGCCATCAGGCCATACCGCTCTTTCATGTTTGCCGTCATGGCGCGGCTTGTTCGAGACGCCCACCTTGGCGGATCATGCGGATATTTGTGGCCTTGCCGGTGCGGTCATCGGTCTCGACAAACACCCCTGAAAGGGTCGCCTCGCCCAGTGCCGGGGTGAACCGCGCCTTGGGCATTCCGGTGATAAACCGGCGCATCGGTTCGGCTTTGTCCATGCCGATCACGCTGTTATAATCGCCGCACATCCCCGCATCCGAAAGCAATCCGGTGCCGCCCGGTAAAATCTGTGCGTCGCCCGTCGGCACATGCGTATGGGTGCCCACCACGAGGCTGGCACGGCCATCACAAAAATGCCCCATCGCCATTTTTTCGCTGGTGGCCTCGCAGTGCATATCAACCAAAATTGCCTGTGCCTGCCCGCCCATCGGATAGGTGCGTAACGCCGCGTCGACCGCCGAAAACGGATCATCAAAGGCGCGTTTCATGAACACCTGCCCCAACGCCTGCATCACCAGAATTTTACGCCCGCGACCGGCATCAAACAGGCGCGCGCCCTTGCCCGGTGCCGATTTGGAAAAATTGAGCGGGCGCAAAATGCGCGGCTCGCTCTCGATAAACTGTAGCATATCTTTCTGGTCAAATGCGTGATCACCCAGGGTGATGCAATCCGCCCCGGCCTCAAGCAGCCCCTTGGCATGTGCCCCCGAAAGACCCATACCATTGCTGGCATTTTCGCCGTTGACCACGATAAAATCGAGCTTCCATTCGGTGCGCAAACGCCCGAGGTTCTCTGAAATAGCCTGCCGGCCCGCGCGCCCCATGACGTCGCCTAAAAACAATATTCTCATATCAATGCCCTAGTGTGCCAAAGCCCTAAGAGCAAGCAAAATGGGCGACCGATTGCCAATCGTTCGCCCAACGTTTCAACACCCGAAGTTTCACATTTTCCGGTCAAAAACCAATCGCATTGTCACCGGAAAAGCCCGCGTTATGGCGGGTAGTTTGGCAAGTTTCATCAATGCCGTAATACCGTCATCAATCCCCGCTTCTTGCGTCGATACCCAGATCATTTCGGCGGTCACAACCATAACCCGCGTCGGCGCAAGCCGCACTGCAATCATCTCGGCCTGGATTTGCACATCGGCAGCCCCCAACGCCAGATTGCCGTTTACATCGATGGGCCGCATCTCGCCCACGGCCAGATCGGCAAGGCCCGCCATATCAATTTTTGCGGTCATCGTCGCCGCTGGCGCATTGGCAAAAACATGTTCGATAATACGGGAATTCCGAACATCAATCCATGTTTCAACCGAGCTTAAATCAATGGAAATCACAACATTCCCATCGGCATCCACGGTTCCCGAAAGCCTCTCGAAGTTGTGCACTTCCCCGATGCTGTCCTTTTTGACAGATCCGAAAGCGACTGTGGACCCCGCCGGGTCCAGCGTCCACCCCGTGCCGTGGCTTCCGGCCCATGCCACCGCCCCCGAGACCATGATAGTAACGGCTGTGACAGCCCCGATAATACGTGCGCGCATCTAAATTTCCTCTCCAATGATGTATTTCGAGTGTATCATTGTTGTGAGCCTTGGCAAGATCACGCTTCAGCGCAGCAAAAAATCCCGGATTTCGGCGCTAATCCGCGCAGGATCCTGATGAATCACCCAGTGATCGCGCCCCGACAGGTCAATTCGGGTCAGATCAGCACAATATTCCCCAAGGCCCGCCGTGGTTTCCGGCAACAAGGCGGCATCATCTCTGCCCCAAATCAACAGATGCGGCATGGCAATATGCAGGTGTTCGGGTTTCCATTGCGGCAACTTTTCGGCGGCAATAGGCGCACCTTTATCGGCCACCAATAATGTTGACGCGCGATACCAATTCACCATGGCGCGCACCCCCGCCGCATCGCGCCACGCCACCCGATATTGGGCCATCAATTCATCCGAGAGCCATTTCATATCCATTTTGGCACTGAAAAATCCGAACATTCCGGCAAAATCATCGCGCGCCAACGCGTCTCCCGATCCGTCACTGCGCAACCATTCGATATATTGGCTGGCCTCCGATTGTGCGCCACCTGCCGCCAATGCCGCCTGAAACGGGGCCGGATGCACGCCGTTAATCACCACAAGACGGTCAATTTTTGCGGCCGCCCGCATCGCCGTGGCATAGGCCACCGAGGCCCCCCAATCATGTCCGACAAGACCCGCCGCGCGCCCACCGCCAAAATGATCAATCATCGCGATCACATCCGCCGATAGATGCTTCATTTCGTAGTGTTCGACCTCGACCGGCCGCCACGATTCACCATAGCCGCGTTGATCGGGTGCCACGCAAAACCACCTGTCCTGAAGATCCTCCATAATTGCCGCCCACGCGCCGGAATATTCGGGGAACCCGTGTAAAAACAACAATAAAGGGTTGGCTTTGTCGCCTGTCGTGCGGGCAAAATACCGCTGTCCGTCGATCTCGAAATTTACGTTTTCCATCAGCATCCTATATCGGCATCCTATTCGGTTTCAATCTCGTAAGTGGCCTCAAACGTCACTGGAAAATTCACCGAACGCGCGATGAAACACACCTCGTGAATCTGCCCGTGAATTGCATCTGCGGCGGCGGCATCCATCCCCGCGGCCAACGTAATTTTCGGGCGCAAAACCGCACGCAAAAACCGCCCCGCTCCGCCACGCGAAACCTCGCCCATGCCCACCGGATCATCCACATAATTGGTGACAACGATCCCCGCCGCATTCGCCAGATGCAAATACCAAAGCATATGACACGACGCGAGCGCCGAGATCAGCATATCTTCGGGATTATGCAACGTCGCATCGCCGCCCAAAAGCGGATCATTTGAACAGGAAATCACCGGCTTGCCCTCGGTTTCGACCTGCCAATTACGGGTATATCCGCGATAATCGGCATTGCCGGTACCGGTGTTTCCGGTCCACGCAATACGCGCAGTATAAGCGTGATTTTTGCTCATGTGCCCCTCCTGAAATCAGTCACCCCTTTTTCGGTGATCATCATATCAAGCGGTTGATCGGTCGGCTCTAGCGGTAATTCATCCGCCTCTTGCGCGGCAAAGGCAAATCCGATCGCCAAGGTCGCGCGCCGCGCCCGCAGCCCCTCGAGCGTGCGATCATAAAACCCGCCGCCATAGCCAAGCCGCCCACCGCGTGCATCAAACGCCACCAACGGCACAATCAATATTTCCGGCTCGAAAAAATCATCGACCAACGGCACCCGCGCCCCGAACGGGCCGTCGCGCATTGCGCCGTCCGGTTCCCACCGGGAAAACAATAACGGCTGCCCCGCCGCCTTGATCACCGGAACCGCGACCGGGCCGTGGGCTGCGGCTTCTTCCATCGCGACAATCGGGCTTATCTCGGTGCGGATCGGCATATATCCGGCCAACGGCACCCCGCGATACCCCGCGAGAAACTCTGACAAATACGCCGCGCGCGCCGGTCCTGCGCTGTCAAATGCCGCCTTGCGCCGCGCAAATGCCGCCTTGCGCGCCGCGGCTTTGATCTCGGATAAATCCATCATAACAATACCATCGCCGCCAATCCCAAAAATGCCAAAAACCCGACCACGTCGGTTACCGTGGTCACAAACGCCCCCGACGCAAGGGCCGGATCAACGCCCATTTTATCCAGAACCACCGGAATAACCGTGCCCGCCAATCCCGCCACCACCAGATTGATCACCATCGCCGCTGCCAGAACCGCGCCAAGAACCGGCGAGCCAAACCAGATCACCCCGACCACGCCCATCACGGCGGCAAAAATCAACCCGTTGACCAAGCCAACCAACACTTCGCGCCGGATCACCCGCCAGACGTTTGCGCTCGTCAAATCTTTGGTCGCCATCGACCGCACCGCCACCGTAAGGCTCTGGGTGCCGGCATTGCCGCCCATTGAGGCCACAATCGGCATCAAAACCGCCAAGGCCACGAATTGCGAAATCACCCCTTCAAAGCGCGCAATGACCATGCTCGCCAATACCGCCGTGACCAGATTGACCGCCAGCCATGGAAACCGCCGTTTGGTGGTTTCGATCACTTTGTCAGTCAACGATCCTTCGCCAACACCGGCCAACCGCATAATGTCTTCTTCATGTTCATCATCCAGAACCACCATCGCATCATCAATGGTAATCACCCCGACAAGACGGTCGTTTTCATCCACCACCGGCACCGAAATCAGATGGTATTGATTGAACGCATAGGCCACTTCGGCCTCGTCCTGGGTCACCGGAACCGTGCGAAAGCTATCCTCGGTCAACTCGGCAAGCGGCTGCGCACGCGGCGCGCCCATCAATTTGCCAAGCGTCACATAACCCACCGGATGCATGCGCGGATCGACCATAATCACATGGTAAAACTGTTCAGGCAGATCGTCATGCGCGCGCAGGAAATCGATGGTTTCGCCCACATTCCAATGTTGCGGCACCATCACCACTTCGCGCTGCATCAACCGTCCGGCGGAATCCTCCGGATAGGTCATCGACTGTTCAACCGCGACCCGATCCGGATCTTCGAGCGCCTCTAGGATCACCTCTTGCTGCGGCTCCTCGAGGTCTTCCAGAAGGTCCACAACATCATCGGTTTCAAGGTCGCGCACCGCATCGGCCAGAACCTGCGGATTGAGCAACTCGATCACTTCTTCGCGCACCGATTCATCAAGTTCGCTCAGGATATCGCCGTCAAATTCCCCGCCATAAAGCGCGATAAGCGCCTCGCGGTCACTGGGCGGGATTTGTTCCAGAAGATCGGCAATATCGGCAGGGTGAAGCGGGTCCATCAACGCGCTTAAGGCGCCATGATCACCGCGATCCACCGCCTCGAGAATACCGGCAATCGCGCGCTTATCCAGATTATAATCGCCGTCTTCGGCAATCTCGGCGGGCCCGTCAAACTGTGGTTGGGTCTGGGTCATGGCGCGCCTCCGGTCATTCTTGGGCAACTGTAATGGATCGACGGGGTGAGAAACAATAAAAATATGAAACACTTGTCGCGAAAAACATAATTTACGCGGCCACCTGCGCGCCCTATGCTGGCGTGCTTGCCAATGATCGCACCGATAGAGGGATATCGCGGATGGACAACGACCAATTGCTTCTCGGCCAGACCCTGTCGTTTTCTGCGGATCCGTTCCACCACGACATTGCCGGCAGCACCGATTTTTTGACCGATGGCGCGGTTTTGTTGCGCGGTGGGCATATCGTTGCCACAGGACAGGCGCAGAACATGCGCGCGGCGCACCCCGATGCCGATATCACCAATTATGGCGACGCCCTGTTGATGGCCGGATTTGTCGATGCCCATGTGCATTTTCCGCAAACCGCGATGATTGCCAGTTGGGGCAAGCGATTGATTGACTGGCTCAACAGCTACACATTCCCCGAAGAAATGCGGTTTGACGATCCCGCTTATGCGGCAGATATCGCGGGGCGGTATCTTGATCTGACCGCGGCCCACGGCACCACCACAATGGCAAGCTTCGCCACCAGCCACCCCACATCGGTCGATGCGTTTTTCACAGCCGCACAGGCGCGCGGGCAACGGGTGATTACAGGCAAAACCTGCATGGATCGCAATGCGCCCGACGGCCTGCTCGACACCGCGCAATCGGCCTATGACGACAGCAAGGCGTTGTTGGAAAAATGGCACGGCGTGGACCGGTTATCCTATGCCATCACCCCGCGATTTTCACCAACGTCAACACCCGAACAACTCTCCGCTTTGGGGGCTTTGTGGGCCGGAAATCCCGATTGCCTGATGCAAACCCACCTAAGCGAACAGGTCGACGAAATCGAATGGGTGAAATCTCTGTTTCCAAAATCACGCGATTACCTTGATACCTACGAAGCCTTTGGATTGCTTGGCGAAAATGGCCTATACGGTCACGCCATCTATCTTGAGGATCGCGAAAAACGCCGGCTCAAAGAAGTGAACGCCGCCCTGATCCATTGCCCGACCTCCAATACATTCATTGGCTCGGGACTGTTTGACATGGCGGGGTTAAAGGCCGCCAACATGCGGGTCGGCCTTGCCACGGATACCGGCGGCGGGTCGTCATTTTCGATGCTGCGCACCATGGCGGCGGCCTATGAAATCGGCCAATTGCGCGGCACCCCGATGCACGCGGCGCAATTGCTCTGGCTGGCCACCTGCGGTTCGGCGCAATCCCTGCATATGGGCGATAAAATCGGCAATCTCGCGGCGGGTTACGAGGCCGATCTGGTGGTGCTTGATCTCGCCTCTACCCCTGCAATTGCCCAACGCGCCACCCGCGCCAATGACATCTGGGAGGCGGTATTTCCCACCATAATGATGGGTGATGACCGTGCCATCGTCGATGTCTGGATCGGTGGCAATCGCCGCTAATCGCCCATCAACGCCCGCGCCAACCGGTTCTGGGTTTCGACAACGCGCCCCAGATCAAGCGTCACCATTTGCCCGTCGCGCACCACTTGTCGCCCTTCGACAAACAGATCGCGCACCGTGGTCGGCCCCGCCAAAAGCAGCGCAGCGGGATCCCAACTGCCCGCGCTTTCGACGCCAGAAACATCCCAAATCGCAATATCGGCGCGTTTGCCGACCGCGATTTGACCGCAATCGTCACGTCCCAATACTTGTGCCCCGCCACGGGTGGCGATTTCCAATGCCTCGCGCGCGCTCATCGCGTCGGCACCCTGTGCCACCCGTTGCAACAACATCAATTGCCGTGCTTCCGACACCAGGTTGCCGGCGTCATTGCTTGCCGATCCGTCAACGCCCAACCCGACGCGCACGCCGGCATCCCGCATCGCCCGCACCGGCGCGATGCCCGATCCAAGGCGGCAATTGGAACACGGGCAATGCGCCACGCCGGTTTTGGTGCGCGCAAACAATGCCTGCTCCGAAGCATCAAGTTTGACACAATGCGCGTGCCAAACGTCTTCCCCGACCCAGCCAAGATCCTCGGCATATTGCCCGGGCCGACAGCCGAATTTCTCCAGAGAATAGGCGATATCCTCGTCATTTTCCGCCAAATGCGTGTGCATCATCACGCCTTTGTCACGCGCGAGCAATGCCGCGTCGCGCATCAATTCACGGCTGACCGAAAACGGAGAACAGGGCGCTACGCCCACGCGCACCATCGACCCTTCGCCTGGATCATGCCAGCCATCAATAACCCGAATACAATCCTCGAGAATGGCCGCCTCGTCTTCGACCAGACTATCGGGTGGCAGGCCGCCGTCGCTCTCGCCAATCGACATCGCGCCACGGGTGGGGTGAAACCGCAACCCAACCTCTGCCGCCGCCTCGATTGTGTGTTCCAACCGCGATCCGTTGGGAAACAAATACAGATGATCGGAACTCAACGTGCAGCCGGACAACGCAAGTTCCGACAGGCCAACCATGGCCGAAATCCGCATTTCTTGCGGCCCGAACCGTGACCAAATCGGATACAGCGTTTGCAACCAGCCAAACAACAACGCGTCCTGCCCGCCGGGCACCGCGCGGGTCAAGGTCTGGTAAAGATGGTGATGGGTGTTGACCAACCCCGGTGTCACCACGCAATCGGTGGCCATAATCACCTCGCCAGTGGTGGTCAGATCGGTGCCAACCTGCGCAATCTTGCCGTCCCGAATCAAAATATCGGCGCCCGAATACTCGTTCCGGTTGTCATCCATGGTTAACAGGAAACTTGCATTTTTAATTAGAATTTCGCGCATTTCATCGCCTTTCACATTTTATGTCCTGCCCCCTCGGCAATAAAATGTGTGGCCATTGCGGTGGAAAGGGGCGAAAGACCCGCAGGCAGATACAGTTTGCCCGCTCAACCGCGATCAGGCAAGAGGCAGTTTGCGCAAAATATCAAGCGCCGCGGCGTGTTGCGCCGCACCCGCCGCCGCAATCACCCGCCCGCCGTCATGGGCCGGACCGCCCTGCCAATCGGTGACAAT
>JAUZRV010000078.1 GCA_030950105.1 Rhodobacterales bacterium
ATACCAAGTTGCCCGCGCCTTGCCGTGTTTTGTAATGTGCCCCGCGCTGACCAGTTCAATTAGGCGGTCTTGGGCTTCGTGTATTCGATTATACCCGATAATATCGGATTTTTCGAATGGTTAGATTGTTGAGTGTAGACAGGTTTTATTCTGTTAATGAGCGCTGAAAAGCACTTATTCATCAGGAAATAACCCCGGCATCCAACGACCCGCCAGTTTAGCAGGAAAGGCTAGTTGCAATGGCGCGCGGGTGCTATCCGAGATCAGTGCGCCGCTATCCAGCAAAGCCGAAGTAACGCGCCGCGCCGTGCGCTCATTGACGCCGAGCAGGGCAACGGCATCGGCGCGCGCCAGCGATCCTTGCAATAAAACCGCGCGCAAAATCGTATCCGATTTTGCTGGCAGGTTTCCGGCGCGAATTTCTTCTTCTGCCCAGATCATAATCCGGTCGCGTAAACGGTCAGGCTTCATCAAGCCTTCCATAAATTTCACCTGATCAATGCAGGTTTGTAAAAAGAACGCCGTAAAGCTGGCAAGTGCGCCCTCGCTAAGAGTTCCACGCCCATCACGATCCCCACGACGCGGATGATCACAAGCGGCCAAGTGGCGTTTATATTCAAGCTCATTGCGCGCTAAACCTCTCGCTACTGACCACAGGCCCTTGGTATCCAGTGCCGATTTCAACATGGCGTAAGACATCAGGCGCGCAACGCGACCATTTCCGTCCAGAAACGGGTGAACCCAAAGCAGGCGATGATGCGCACAACCAGAGGCAAGAATGGCCTCAATGCGCCCAGAATTAGCATAGGCAGCATGAAGGCGTTCCATAAAGCGCGGCACCGCACCGGGGCTGATGGCAATATGCCGCCCGACTTCCACATCCCTATCACGCAGTACACCCGGAATGACTGGAATCTTTTCGCCCGTGGTGGGATTTTCAACAAACAGCAGATCAGGCGGTAACAATTCGCAGAACCGGCGATGAATTTCTAAAATCATATCTGGCGATGTTGGCCGATCTTCCAGCCCGCCTTCATCAATCCATTTTTGCACTGCGATATGTGCCTTGGCTTCCAATTGCAGATCGCGCTTTTTAGGATCAGCACTATAATCATCCCGCATGGCTTTTTCGATATCCACCGGATGCGTGTTATGGCCTTCAATCAGGTTACTGTAATAACAGTTCATTGAGCGGATAAGATCAGCCAGAGCCGATGCAATCGAGTCTGGCAGGCTGCTTTTGAAAGAAGCCGAGATTGTTGCCAGTTCCAATGCAAGATCATTCAGCACGGCGCGCTTAGGCGAGCCTTCCCCAACCATGAGCGGCTCAAATAATCCTATAGTTTCGTTGTCATCTCTCATTATTTTGCCTGTCATTTGTCCGCTTTACTGTCCGGTTAGGTTTGTCATGTTATCTATATATAGCATACATTTAGGATGATATGTAGTTTTTCTCACCCTGTCATTTGTCCGCTTTGATGGCCGCTAGACATACGCACCATTTTTATGCCAGAAAGCGCACAACCAAACCTACCGCCTTGGCCCAGATCGTTTGTGCTGGTGATCCAGATGAAGGGCTGGTCGCTCAACTTCACTACCATGGTTACGTTCCAACCGGCGCAAGGCCGCAGGTTCGCCGTAAAGCCGCATTTCATCCCTGTGGCGCGTCATGGCGACGTAAGAAAGATGGTGATCCATTGTGTTTGAGCCAAGCACATAGGCGTTATCAATCGTCGCGCCCTGTGATTTGTGGATAGTGCAGGCGTATCCGTGATCAAACGCGGCGTAATGATCTGGCATTATTGTGATTGATCTAGCCTTCTTATTGCCATCGGTATCAAGGCGCACACGAAGTCGGTTATTATCAATTTCTTCCACCACGCCAAAGCTACCATTTTTGACCCCAAGATCACGATCATTGCGGGTGAAGACAATGCGATCACCAGTCGCAAAGGCGCGCGGGCCGTGGTCGGTTTGGAACAAGGTTTCCACCGTTAGATCACCGCCAGATTTGCGCAAGGAACGAATAGCTTGGTTGAGTTCTGGTCAACGAATTTGCCAAGGTTGAATGTTATTCTTCAAAATTAATGCGTCCTCAACTTTCTTGCGAGATTACTTGGGTAACTTTTATGGCCGGGCATTTCATGAGCGGTGACAGTGATTGACGGGCTTTGGATTGGCCAGTTGTCGGACATTGTTGCAGTTCCTGCTGTGTTGTCTTGGCGTGAAAACCTATGCGCAGATCAGAAGGTTCCATTATGTCAATCTTGTCCAATTTAACGACCCGTCCAAAATTTGTGCAGAGTATTTTGTTTACGTCAACGTTGATTGTGGCGGCTTGTATTCTCTTGGTGTTGGCAACAAGTGAATTTATCGCCTCGAAACGGGTGGAACAGGTCATTTTTGAAGGTGTTCAAAACCGTGCACGTGAAACTACGGGGCTGATTTCGGTGCAAATGGGGGCCTCTGTCAATTTTAATAACCGCAACGAAATTTCCGCGCTGATGGAAGCTGTTATTGCGGAATCGGGCGGTGATGTCGTGGGGGGATTGGTGGTGAATCGAAAAGGTGTGCGTCTTTACGAATCTCCCGCGGATGCCGGATCTGGCGCGACGATCGACATTGAGATGGCCCTTGGGTTGGCGGAAATTGTGTTTGAGAGTGGGGAAAATGCAGCGTCTCCCGATGGGATGTTACAGGCTACTCCAGTGCGGTTTGGCCTCGCTGTCGGGCCGGAAATGGGGATTGTCGGGGTGGTCGTGACGCATTGGTCGTCGGCACGGCAACAAGCGCAGGCACAGGCCGAAAGAGCCACCGCATTGAAATTTTCGGGCATGGTTTTTCTGGCTGCGCTGGTCGCTGCGGCCTTGGCATTGCGGGCCTATATTTCCAATCCGATTGACCGGGTGAGCGGTGCAATGGCGCGGATCGCTCGGGATGATTTTGAGGTGAGTGTTCCAAGCGCTGGCCGGTTTGACGAGATTGGGCACATTGCGCGAGGGTTGCTTGCGTTTCGCAATTCGCTTGCCGCAGCGCAAAGCGAGACATTGGATAATGCGTTTCGCGGTGCCGGATTTCACGGCGCAAGCGCATCAATGATGTTGATCGATAAAGACTATAAAATCTTGTTTGTGAACCGGTCCTGTCGTCGTCTGCTAAAGTCGTTAACGCAAGAAATTCGCCAAGGGTGGGCCGAATTTGATGCCGAAAATACTCTGGGCAGCAATTTGTCCGAGTTTGACGGGGCTCAACCGCTTCTTGAGGCGCTCAATCAGGCAAATTTTGAATTGCCGATGACCTCACATGTGAAATGGGGAAATCATGATGTAAAACTGGTTATTGATCGCGTTGTTGACCGTGAAACCGCACCGATCGGATTTGCAATCGAATGGTCGGATGTGACCGAACAAAATCGCAATTCAGCCATCCTTGATGTGATCAACAGCAATCAATTGCGCCTCGATATCGGGACGGATTGGAATGTTCTGTCCTGCAATCAGAATTTTTCAGATGCGTGCGGTTCATCAGAGATTTCAGGTAGGCCGCTTAGCAAAATTTTTGCGCTTCTTGATGACAGCCTTGACGATCTGGACGGAGTCCAAAGTGCGATTGTGCATGGGGAAAGCCATTTTGGGCGGTTCTGGTTGCTTGTCGACGAAAACAAGAAACTATTGGTCGAGGGGGTTCTTTCGCCGGTTTTGAACATGAGCGGTGCGTTTGAGCGCGCGATTTTCCTTGGGATGGATATTACGGATGCGCATCAGAAATTGAACCGTGCGCAAGAGCAACGCGCGGCTGATGCGCAAGCGCAGAAAGATGTAGTGAGATCGCTTGAAGCGGGGTTGAACGGGTTGGCATCTGGCGATTTGACGGTCCAAATTACGCAAGATTTTCCGGGTGAATATGAAAACTTGAGAATTGATTTTAACCGCGCGGTTGAATCTCTGGCGGGCGCTATGGCTGTTGTTGTCGATAATGCGGGCAGTATACGTCTCGAAACCGAGGAGATCACCGGAGCTGCCGATGATCTTGCGGTGCGCACAGAAAAGCAGGCTTCGACGCTTGGGGAAACAGCCGCAGCACTTGAGCAACTCACCAGTTCGGTTCTTATGGCAACTGAAAGCGCCGACAAAGTTTCGGAAATGGCAAGCGACGCCCAAAAGAATGCTGAATTGGGGGGAGATGTGTCGCGCCAAGCAAATATGGCTATGGATGAAATCCGAAATTCCTCGCAAGAGATTTCAAAAATTACCGGGGTAATTGATGAAATTGCCTTTCAAACCAACCTATTGGCTCTAAATGCGGGTGTCGAAGCCGCCCGCGCAGGCGAAGCCGGACGTGGCTTTGCTGTTGTCGCGACCGAAGTGCGCGCCTTGGCGCAGCGTTCGTCGGATGCCGCCAGTGAAATCAATACATTGATATCGGCGAGCGGGAAACAAGTGAAATCTGGTGTTGAATTGGTGAACCAAACCGGAACTGCTCTGGATGAAATTGTCGGGTCGGTTGCAAATATTTCAGTGCGGGTAACGGAAATGGCGGCTTCTAATCGCGAACAATCTATTGCTCTTGGGGAAATAAATTCCGCGGTAAATGAACTTGATCAAGTGACGCAACAAAATGCAGCGATGTTTGAGGAAACCACCGCCGCCAGCCATTCATTGATGACAGAGGCGGATGCGCTGTTGATTGCAGCCGAGAAATTCAATTTGAAGGCTATGAATACAGATACACGCAAACTTAAATTGGCAGGGACCACCCTTTCCAAGAAGGAGGTCTCGAAGGGAAATTCGCAGCCCGTGCGGGGAGCGCAGCCCGAATACCGGATGGTCGCAAACGGGCAGCCTTCGGAAATTCACCACGTGCAAAATCCCAATTCAGCAGAAAATTCCTGGGAAGAGTTTTAGGCTGCTTTAAGCAAGAGAAATAGGAAAACAAGATGCGCAGCAGGTTTCAAAAGCGCACTTGGGCGCAAAGTGAACCGATCAAAAAATTCCGAGCACGTTCGCCACAAATAGGCCCGTTCTGCTGCGCGATGGTTGATGCGCGCATCAGATCCAAAACGTTGGGGTGGGGTGGGCCAAAACAGCCAATCCGCCCGAATAAATTAATCGCGAGTACCGGAAAATTTGATCTGCCACTCATCGCGTTCATCATCGGTGATTTTGCGAAAAGTAACTTCGGGGACTTCGAATTCGTGGCCGGATTTGAGAACTTCGAGGGCGCCGGTGACATCGTCCGGCCAGAGGTCATGATCTGTGTGCATCGCATCCATTAAGCTTTGACTTGCCGTTGGAATAAAGGGCGCCGAGAGCACCGCATAAAGACGGATTAGATTGAGCGATAAGCGCACAGTCATCGCGGCGGTTTCGGGATCGGTTTTGAAAGTCGTCCAAGGGGCGGCGTTTTGCAAGTATTCATTGCCCGCAACCCAGATCGCGCGCAGCGCTTGTGCCGATTTACGCACTTCCATGGCCTCCATATGGCCCTCGTAAGCGTGGATTTTAGTGGTCAGATCGTCAATCAGGGCCAATTCGGTGGGGCCGTATTCGCCGCCTTCGGGCACGGTTTCGCCAAATTTGGAACGGCAGAATTTGGTGACCCGGCTAACGAAATTGCCCAGAACATCGGCGAGATCCTTGTTGACCGAGGTTTGGAAGTTATCCCAGGTGAATTCGCTGTCCGAACTTTCGGGGGCGTGGGACAAAAGCCACCAGCGCCAGTAGTCGGCGGGCAGGATCGACAGGGCCTGATCCATGAACACGCCGCGCCCTTTGGAGGTCGAGAATTGGCCGCCGTCGTAATTGAGGTAGTTGAAGGATTTGATGTAGTCGACCAGTTTCCAGTCTTCGCCCGAGCCGATGATGGTGGCGGGGAAGGATAGCGTGTGAAACGGCACATTGTCTTTGCCCATGAATTGGGTATAGCGCACATCGTCCGCGCCGCGATCAGTGCGCCACCAGCGCTCCCAATCGGCATCGGTTTTGCCATTGGCCTCGGCCCATTCACCGGCGCAGGCGATGTATTCGATCGGCGCATCAAACCAGACATAAAAGACTTTGCCTTCCATGCCGGGCCAATCTTTGTCGCCGTTTTTGACCGGAATTCCCCAATCAAGATCGCGGGTGATGCCACGATCCCTCAGGCCATCCCCGTCGTGCAGCCATTTTTTTGCGATGGATGTGGTCAGGATTGGCCAGTCGTGTTTGCTATCAATCCAGGTATCAAGTTGTTCGCTCAGCGCCGATTGGCGCAAATACAAGTGTTTGGTTTCGCGCACTTCCAGATCGGTCGAACCCGAAACCGCCGAACGCGGATCAATCAGATCGGTGGGATCAAGTTGTTTGGTGCAATTTTCGCATTGATCGCCGCGCGCCGAGTCGTAGCCGCAATTGGGGCAGGTGCCCTCGATATAGCGATCCGGCAGGAAACGGCCATCGGCGTTTGAATAGACCTGTTTTTCGCTGACTTCATAGATCAGATCGGCATCGGCAAGGCGGCCGGCCAAATGTTGGGTAAGGGCGTGGTTTTGCGGACTGGACGAACGGCCAAAATGATCGAACGAGAGGCCAAACCCTCGGGCAATTTCGGCCTGGACTTCGTGCATTTCGGTGCAAAAGTCATCGACTGGTTTGCCAGCTTTGGCCGCCGCGAGTTCGGCAGGGGTGCCATGTTCATCGGTGGCGCAGAGAAACAGAACCTCGTTGCCGCGGGCCCGTTGGTAGCGCGCGAATAGATCCGCGGGGAGTTGGCTTCCGACAAGGTTGCCCAGATGTTTGATGCCGTTGATATAGGGGATCGCCGAAGTGATAAGATGCCGTGTCATAATTGCGCTGCCTTTGGGATTGTTGTCTTCTGCTTTAGCGCAAGTGCCGCGCGAGGCAAAGCCCATCAATCATTTTTGCGCTTGGGTGTGGGATTGCGCGTGCGTCCGAGCAGGCGGCCAATGACAAACGAGGTGCGCGGCGCATAAACATAGGGCGTGCGGGTGGCCGGTGTCGGGCGGGCGCGCATTCGCGAGAGGCCAAAAATGACCAATGCCACGTGGCCAATAGCAATCATGAAAAACAGGGCCGGCGGGCCGTATTGGTCGATCAACATCGACGCCATATAGGGGGCTGCAATCGCACCAAGGGCAAAGAAAAACATCAAGGCGGCGGATAGTTCGACACGCTCTTGATTGCTGGCGAAATCATGGGCATGGGCGGCGGACACCGAAAAAATCGGAAATGTTGTGAGGCCGAACAAGCCGGCCATGAGCATGATGAGGGCGGGGGACGTGGTTTCGACCAAAGCGGTTACCAAACACGACCCGATGGCAGCAAGGGACAACCAGATCAACACCCAGCGGCGATCATATTTATCTGCAAGCCAACCAACCGGATATTGTGCCAAGGCACCGCCAAGCACAAATGCAGCGAGAAAATAGGCGATCTGATCAATATTGAGGCCGACCTCTTGGCCATAAATCGGCCCGACCATGCGAAATGACGCGCTTGATAAGGCTGCGACAACAACCCCGAAAGCCGCCAGTGGGGAACGGGCCACCGCGAGCATCGGGCGCAATCGCGGCGCGCCGACCACATCGGGTTGTTTCATTTTGGTCAGAGTCATCGGAATTAGGGCTGCGCAGCACAAGATAGCGAGCAAATTGTAAGAGACATAAGACGCCGGTTCCAACACCCCGATGATCAATTGCGCCGCCAATGACCCCCCCATATCAACGATACGATAGGTGCCCATGGTGCGCCCACGGGTGTCGTTGGTCACGCGCGCCTGAAGCCAGGCCTCGATTACTGTATAGCAACCGGCAATGCACAGGCCGGAAGCGATGCGCATAATCGCCCAGGCATAGGGGTCAACAATGATCATATGGGCCAGCAACCCAATAGCGCCGGTCGCGGTAAAAGCGGCAAACGCGCGCGAATGACCGACCTCTCCCATGAGGCGTGGCGCCCACCAACAGCCAATGAAAAAGCCGAAAAAATGCGCCGATCCCAACAGGCCGATCTGCGCCTTGCTGAAATTCAGGGTTAGGCCGGACAAGGCATCAAGTGGTCCCAAACCGCCCGAAGAAAGTTGTAATAATATGACCGAAAGAAACAAGGCGGCGAAAGATATCAAGAGGCGCATGATATGAGTTTCCGATGCAAAAGCGCGGGGGTCTTGGGGGAAATCGACAAATAGCGTCGGTTTCGGCAATTTAACAGAAAATATGCGAATTGGATTTGAAGCGCTAAACAAACCGTAACTTTATCGCGATAGTCGGAACAGAGAGAATACCGTTTTTTTTGAGTGACTGGAATTGATGGGGCGTGCCGAGATTTCGGCACTGTTAATGCGCTGTATTCATGGTTAACGTGATCTCGAATGATACTGTTGAATAAATAACTGGAATACAACACATGCGAATGAACCCCCTAGGCCGCACTGGATTAATGGTTAGTGAAATTTGTCTTGGATCAATGACATGGGGGACGCAGAACACCGCAAAAGAAGCGCATTGCCAGATAGATATGGCGCGTGATCGCGGGGTTAATTTTATTGATACGGCAGAAATGTATCCGGTGAATCCCATCAGTTCTGAAACCGTGGGCCGCACGGAGCGGATTATCGGGCTGTGGAATGAAAAAAATACGAATTTGCGCGGGGATGTGGTGATTGCGACCAAACATTCGGGACGGGGGTTCAAACATGCGCGCCATGGCGCGCCGATTTCGTCAAAAACCATTGTCGAGGCGGTAGAAGGATCACTGCGCCGGCTTAAGACCGAATATATTGATATTTATCAACTGCATTGGCCAAATCGCGGGTCCTATATGTTTCGACAGAATTGGAATTTTGACCCGTCCACACAGAAGTACGACGATACGATTGCCCATATGGAAGATGTCCTGGGCGAGATGGAAAAATTGGTTAAAAATGGAAAAATTCGCCATTTCGGGATCTCGAACGAAAGTGCCTGGGGCGCGGCACAGTGGTTGCGCATTGCACAAGAAAACAACCTGCCACGGGCGGTATCAATTCAAAATGAATATTCGTTGTTATGCCGGATGTTTGACACCGATCTCGCAGAGTTGAGCGTAAACGAAGATCTGGGTTTGCTGGCGTTTTCGCCTTTGGCCGCGGGTTTGTTGACTGGAAAATACCAACGCGGGGCCGTGCCCAAAGCGTCGCGAATGTCGATTGTGCCGGAACTTGGCGGGCGCAAAACAGATCGCGCGTTTGATGCGGTCGATGAATACCTTGATGTGGCGTATAAACACGATCTTTTTACCGTTCAAATGGCACTGGCGTGGCTTCGCACGCGCCCGTTTGTGACCTCGACAATTATCGGGGCCACATCACCCGAGCAATTGGAGATGGCGCTTGGGTCAGTTGATGTGGCGCTTTCCAAAGAGGTTATTGCCGATTTGGACGCGGTGCATCGCGCCCATCCGATGCCTTATTAGCCGTTGTTTTGGCGTAATACGCGCACCGAATGACCAAACGCCGATTTAAAGGCGCGCGCAAAACTTGCTTGTGAATTAAAGCCGGTGCGCAGCGCAATTTCCTGCACGCTTTGGGCGGTGTCACCGGCCAGTCGGCGGGCCTCGGACAAGCGCAGGGATAGATAGACAGATTTTGGCGTGGCATTGAGAGCGGCACGAAATTGCCCTTCGAGGTGGCGCGGTGTGATGGATTGTTCATTGGCGATATCGGTTATCGTAATCGGGTCTTCGATATGCAGTTCCATCAGCGTAATCGCGCGGGCCACACGCGGGTATTTGGGGGCCAATTTGGCGGTTGCGATAAGGCCTTGGGGTTTCTCGGCGGCATGGACCGGATCATAGATAAAAGCATTGGCAACACGTTGTGATAAATCATGGCCAAAGCGCGACCCGATCAGATGCAGCATCATATCGATGCAGGGTGTCGCGCCGCCGCTGGTGATGAATTTGCCACTAATAACATAACGATCACGCACGGTTTTGACATGTTCAAATCGTTCTGCAAAGGCCTCTAGGTCCTCCCAATGCGTGGTCGCCGTCTGCCCATCGAGAAGACCGGCGCGCGCCAAAATCCAACTGCCCCCGTCAATCCCTGCGATTGCTTTGCTGGTTTTCGCAAGGCGGCGCAGGCTGGCCAACACTGCGGTGCTGGCCTGATGTTCTAGATCAAATCCGGCGATCAGGATCAACAGGTCGCATTTATCAAGGGTGGAAATCGGCGGAGCGTTGATTTCAACACCGGAGGTAAGGCGCGCCGGAACGCCCTCGGCAGAGTAAAACGACCAATCAAAAAGTTGCTGACCGGCGCGCCGGTTGGCCGCACGCATCGGATCGACAGCGGCGGCAAAAGACAGGGTGTTGGAGTGGTCGAGCACCAAAACAGCCGTTGAGAGGCCATGCGGCGAGGGTAAAAAGATATCTTGTTCTGATTTCATCAAGTAACATTCGTAATAGGTCAAATTACTGAGGGCAAGCTGGGAAACAATCAGGGGACAATTCAACGCGGAGAAACGCCATGCCCCTGACTATGAACCAAGAGGTTTTCATCACCTGCGCCGTGACCGGATCGGGATCAACCCAAGACCGGTCGCCACACGTGCCGCGCAGCCCGCAGGAAATTGCCGAAAGCGCGATAGCGGCGGCGCGCGCGGGCGCGGCGGTGGTGCATTGCCATGTGCGCGATCCCGAAACCGGCGTGCCGTCACGGCGTCTTGATCTCTATCGTGAATTGACCGATCTTATCCGCGCGTCGGATGTGGATGTGGTGTTGAACCTGACGGCGGGCATGGGCGGCGATATCGTCTTTGGCGGGGTCGAATCGCCACTGCCCACTGTGGCGGGTACCGATATGGTCGGGGCAACCGAACGCGTGGCGCATATTGCGGAATGTCTGCCGGAAATTTGCACGCTTGATTGTGGCACGATGAATTTTGCCGAGGCCGATTATGTGATGACCAACACGCCGGGGATGTTGCGTGCGATGGGTGCGATGATGACCGGTCTTGGTGTGAAGCCGGAAATCGAGGCCTTTGATACCGGGCATCTCTGGTTTGCCAAGCAGTTGGTTTCAGAAGGTATTTTGGCGCCGGATGCGCTTGTGCAACTGTGTATGGGGGTGCCGTGGGGCGCGCCCGACGATTTGAATACCTTTATGGCGATGGTGAATAATGTGCCATCGGATTGGACATTTTCCGGCTTTGCCTTGGGGCGCAATCAAATGGCCTATGTCGCGGCCAGCGTGTTGGCGGGGGGCAATGTGCGGGTCGGGCTTGAGGATAATCTATGGCTTGGCAAAGGGGTTCTGGCGACCAACGCGCAACTTGTCGAACGCGCGGTGGGGATTATTGAAGGCATGGGCGCGACGGTAATCGGGCCGCAAGCGGTGCGTGAAAAACTCGGTTTGGTGAAGCAGTCGCCGTCAAAATAGTCGAAAAAAGGAATGTTAACATGGCTGTAGCAGCAATAATTGGTGGTGGGGTGATTGGCGGCGGATGGGCGGCGCGGTTCTTGCTCAACGGGTGGGATGTGCGGATTTCCGATCCTGATCCCGAGGCCGAGCGAAAAATTGGCGAAGTTCTCGACAATGCCCGCCGGTCTTTGCCCGGGTTGAGCGATGTGGCATTGCCTGCTGAAGGCAGGTTGAGCTTCCATGAAGGAATTGCCGAGGCCGTTTCGGGGGCCGATTGGATACAAGAAAGCGTGCCGGAACGTCTGGAAAATAAACATAAAGTTTTTCAAATCATTCAGGCGCATTGTGACCCGAAGGCCATTATTGGCTCGTCAACGTCGGGGTTTAAGCCGTCGCAGTTGCAAGAGGGGGCGCAAAATGCCGGGCAGATCGTCGTCGCGCATCCGTTTAATCCGGTCTATTTGTTACCGTTGATCGAATTGGTGACCACGGGCGCAAATGACGGCGATATGATCGTGCGCGCCAAGGGGATTATTACCGGTTTAGGGATGCACCCGCTGCACGTGAAAAAGGAAATCGACGCGCATATTGCCGACCGGTTTCTTGAGGCGGTTTGGCGCGAGGCGCTCTGGCTGGTGCGCGACGGGATTGCCACGACGCAAGAAATTGATGACGCAATCCGTTATGGTTTTGGTATTCGCTGGGCGCAAATGGGCCTGTTTGAAACCTACCGCGTGGCCGGAGGCGAGGCCGGAATGAAGCATTTCATCGAACAATTTGGTCCGTGCCTTAAATGGCCATGGACCAAATTGATGGATGTGCCGGAATTGACGGATGACTTGGTGACCAAGATTGCCGATCAATCGGACGCGCAATCGGGCGCGCATAGCATCCGCGCGCTCGAACGGATTCGGGATAATAATCTGGTTGGGATGATGCGCGCGCTCAAGGCGCAGGATTGGGGCGCGGGGGCGTTGATGAACGCCCATGATAACGCGATGATGGTGGCGGATGGCGTGGTGCGCCGCGCCGATCAGGTCACGGATGCAAGTGCGCCGATCGAAACGGTGGCACGCGCGGTGCCGTTGGATTGGACGGACTATAACGGGCATATGAACGAAGCGCGGTATTTGCAGGCGTTTGGGGATGCGACCGACCGGTTCATGGAAATTGTCGGGTGTGACGCCGATTATATCGCCACCGGAGGGAGCTTTTTCACCGCCGAAACCCATATCCGCCATATTGACGAGGTTCTAGCCGGAGCGCGTATTTCGATTGTGACACGGGTTTTGATGGGCAAGGGCAAAAAAATGCATCTCTGGCACGAGATGTATGAAGGCGAACGGATGTTGGCCACCGGCGAACATATTTTGATCCATGTCGATCTTGCCACGCGCAGACCATCGACCCCGAGCGATGAAATTGCCGCCAATCTTGCGCGATTTGCCGATGCGCAG
Source organism: Rhodobacterales bacterium (assembly GCA_030950105.1). GTDB lineage: Bacteria > Pseudomonadota > Alphaproteobacteria > Rhodobacterales > Rhodobacteraceae > JAUZRV01. The sequence continues at coordinate 12,855 of JAUZRV010000078.1, forward strand.
GGTGATCAACCCCGTCCAGAAGGGGCCGGCCGGTATGTTGGCGCGCCGCGATGACCGCGCAGCATGTGTTGATAACGGCGGGCGCATCGGGGATCGGGTTTGCGATGGCCGCGGCCTTTGCCAGCAACGGCGCAAAGGTTTGGGTTGCTGATTTGGACGGGGCCGCATTGGCGCAGCTGCCCGACGGGTGGCGCAAGACCACGCTTGATATCACAGACGAACCTGCGGTTGCGCGGATGTTTGGTGAAATATCAACGGCTTGGGGCGGCTTGGACGTGGTTTGCGCCAATGCCGGAGTGGCAGGGCCAACTGCGTTGATCGAAGATATTACACTGGAAGATTGGCGATCTTGCGTCAGTGTCAATTTGGAAGGCGCGTTTCTGACGGCGAAATACAGCGCACCGATGATGAAATCCCAAGGGGCAGGCGCGATGATCTTGACCTCGTCCACGGCGGGGCAATTTGGGTATCCCAATCGCGCGCCCTATGCGGCGGCAAAATGGGCGGTGATCGGGTTGATGAAAACGCTGGCGATGGAATTGGGGCTATTTGGCATCCGCGCCAACGCCATTTGCCCCGGTGCCGTGGAAGGGCCGCGTATGGAAGGCGTATTGAAACGCGAGGCCGCAGCCAAAGGCAGGACCCGCGATCAGATTTATCAAGGATATGCGGCGGGCACCTCGATGGGGTCGTTTGTGGCGGCCGAGGATATTGCCAATATGGCGGTTTTTCTGGCCTCGTCCGGGGCTCGGCTGGTTTCTGGGCAGGTGATTGCGGTGGATGGGCATACGGTCAATCCCGACCCGAAAATATAGAAAACAAGCTGCTAATTTTTGATCTGATCACGCAGAATTTGCAATTGATCGGGGAAATCGCGCGCTGATATCGCCGCCTCGCGCACAAGATTATCGAAATGCGCGGCAAAGGCCTGCACCCGCTCGGTATCGCGAAATGCCACATAATTTCGCCCGACATAGAGCACCGCAAACAGCGGGCCAAACACCGATAATGGCGCAGAATAGACCCGGCGCGCATCAAAGAGATAGACCCGAAGGCGCGGATAAAACTGATGATTGAGGGCGGCGAATTGGTCCAATTGGCGCAGGCGGACGTCGCGCGGTAAATCGGTATAATAACCTTCGGCACGGGCAAATGTTGATAATTCATGCCGGGGAAACGCGATTTCATAATCGGAATGGGCGCCCCGCATCCATGTCAAACGGTCCTGCGAGGCGCCAACCGCCTGTGATGTGGTGCGCCCGGGATGCGGCAGATATTCCCATTCTAACAGCTCTTGGGTTTTGAGCATATCGGGCAGAGCGGCGGGAACATGGCGGATTTTGTAACCTGCTGCCTCTTTGTGCCAATTGAAAATCTGTTCATCAATCAAGGCGCGCGGGGCCTCGGTCATGGATAGGCTGGTGGCCATGATATCGGCGGCAGATTCGGGCCGGTCCGAAAGCGAGAGCAGCCAATCCGCCGATACCCCGAGGGCGGTGGCACATTCTCCGATCACTTGTGCATTGGGCAGACGCGCGCCGTCCCCTTTGAGAAGCTGCGAAATGGTTGAGCGATCCACGCCAATGGCCCGCGCTAATGCGCTCTGGGTGGTGGGTTTGTCCTTCATCGCCATGTTCAAGCGTTGGCGGAATTGGTCGGCGCGCAGGCGCTTGTCTATTTTATTCTTCATATGATGAGTAATATCATGTTTGTTTGAAAATGTTAATTATATTCGGAATTCTCAACAACCCCTGCGCGATGTAACAAGAATGTGAGGCAGATATTGAAAAGGAATACGCATGGAATCGCGGCAACGCACCTTGGTCAAGGCGGTAATCTGGAACTTGATGGGATTGGCGATGATGGCATTGGTCGGGTTTTTGATGACCGGATCGGTGCGCGTTGGTGGGGCTATGGCGTTGGTCAATACGGCAATCGGTTTGACCACCTACATTCTATACGAACGGTTTTGGTCAAAAGTGCGTTGGGGGCGGCATGTCTAAGGCGCGCAAATCGGTTGAGTGGCCGACACTTGTCCTGTTGATTTTTTGCTATGTGGTGTGGGCTTTGGCTACGACTTGGGCGGCGGCATGGTTTTTGCCGCTGGGTATTGCTTTGGCGATTGGGGCGGGCGCGTTACATTCGTCGCTGTCGCATGAGGTGATGCACGGGCATCCGTTTGGCAATTCTTGGGCAAGCGAAGCCACTGTTTTTCCTGCATTAACCATGTTTATTCCCTACCTTCGGTTTCGCGATACCCATTTGGCGCACCACAATAATGAAATTCTGACCGACCCCTACGATGACCCCGAAAGCAACTATATGGACCCTGCGGTCTGGGGGCGGATGGCGGTTTGGCACCAGATGATCCTGCGGTTCAACAACACGTTGTTCGGGCGCATGTTGATTGGCCCGCTGGTGTCGCAAGTCGGGTTTATGGGCGCCGATTTGCGCGCCATTTTGGGCGGGGATCGCGCGGTTCTCATGGGGTGGCTTTGGCATATTCCGTCGGTTTCACTGGTGATTTGGTGGTATGTCAGTATTGCCACGATGCCGCTTTGGGCGGGGGTGCTGTCGGCATATTTTGCGCTTTCGATTCTGAAAATACGCACGTTTCTTGAACATCGGGCCAATAATAATGCCCGCGCGCGCACCGTTATTATCGCTGATCGCGGGCCGTTGGCGATGATTTTTCTCAACAATAATCTGCATGCGGTGCATCACATGCACCCGGGTATGGCGTGGTATGATCTACCAAATGCCTTTGCCAAGGATCGTGCGCGCTATCTGGATTGCAACGGGGGTTACTATTTTGCGTCCTACGCACAAATTTTCCGGCGCTATTTTTTCCGTGCCAAAGATCCGGTGCCACATCCGCTCTGGCGCAAGCGGTAAAACCCATGCATTAAACCATCATGGAAACATGGGTTCTTCTCTCGGTTGGCGCGGCGTTTTTTCAGACGCTGCGCTTTGTATTGCAAAAACAGCTCGCTGCGGTCACGCTATCAACCGGGGGCGCAACATTTGCACGTTTTTTCTATTCGGTGCCGTTGATATTGGCGCTTCTTGCGGGGTATCTGGCCGTTAACAGGCTACAATTGCCCGAAATGAACGCCACCTTTTGGGGATTTGCGTTGATCGGCGGGTTGGGGCAGGTCTTGGCCACGCTTTGTGTGGTTGCGCTGTTTAAATTGCGCAATTTCGCGGTCGGGATCACCTTTAAAAACACCGAAGTCATGCAAACCGCCGTGGTTGGGTTGGTGGTCCTGAACGAAGGCGTGAGCTGGGCTGTTCTGGGTGCGATATTCATCGGGTTGATCGGGGTTTTGGTGTTGTCGGACACGCCGGAAAGGACCGGGGATTGGCGCAAACGGATATTTAACCGCGCGGCAGGTCTTGGCCTCCTGTCCGGGTTTTTATTTGGAATATCAGGGGTTTGCTATCGCGGGGCGTCGCTTGAAATTGCCAGCGATGATGCGGCTTTGCGTGCCATTGTGACGCTCGCCGCGGTGAGCACGGCACAATTGATCGGCATGGGAATTTGGTTGTCTTTGCGCCAGCCGGGGCAGATTGCCAAGGTCATCGCGGCGCGGCGCACGGCGGGTTTGATCGGGATCACTAGCATGGCGGGGTCGCTGTGTTGGTTCACCGCCTTTACCCTGCAAAACGCCGCTATCGTCAAAGCGGTCGGGCAGGTTGAATTGATTTTTTCGCTGCTTGCCTCGCTGATTTTGTTCAACGAACGCCTGCATAAACAAGAGGTGCTTGGCATCGCCCTAATTGCACTGAGCGTTCTGGCGCTGATCTTATAATGCCCGCCCGTTAAGTCGCAAAAACAGGCTTTCTTCGACACCATTGTGAAAAAACGGCACTGATTTGGGCGGTGTCGGGTCGCTGGCGCGGGCGCCAACTTCGGCCAAAACCACTTCGGTGATGAATGGCAAATCAAACTCGCGCACTTTGGGCAGAGCAATCCATTGCAGATGTGAAAGTTCATCGCAAGCGGCCCCGAAATCATCAAGATCAGAGGCGATTTCATCGGCGTCAATCAGGAAAAACCGTGCGTCAAACCGGCGCGGACGACCCGGCGGTGTAATGGCACGAAATACAAATTGCAGCGCATGGGCGGACGGGCGATGGCCGGTGGCGGCGAAACCGGTCCAGTCGGGCGGGATTGGATCGGCCCATTTGGCGGGCTTGCCAAGGATCAATCCGGTTTCTTCCCAAAGTTCACGCACCGCGGCCACACCCAAAGCATGGGCAATTGTGTCGATCTCGCGCGGATTGATATCATCACGCGGATCTTCGATCAGGCGATCCTGACAAATCGCGGGCATTGATTCGATCAGGGGAATATCAACATCGCCGGCATCAACCGCGCCGCCTGGAAAAACGAATTTATTTGGCATAAACGCGGCCTTTGCGCCGCGCTGTCCCATCAACACATGCGGATCGTTCATCCGGTCGCGCAACACGATCACGGTGGCGGCGTTGCGAATGGCGGTTTTGTCGATTGGTTTGGTCATATAATCCCCGGGTTTGTCGGGGTTAGCTGCCGGGCTGTGACCTGCCATGATCAAACCCGTGCATCAGCCGTGCCCATTGGAAGGCAACAACGACCCCCTTTAATCTAGGCAGAAGATAGAGCGATAAGCCGACACATCCAAGAGCGAAGATCGTAAAAAGCACCATTGGTTCGGGACGCCATGTTTCAAACACGATCAACAACAGCGGTGCCATCAAATGCCCGACGATCAGAATGGTCAGATATGCGGGGCCGTCATCGGCGCGATGATGGTGCAATTCTTCACGACAGACCGGACAGGTATCGCGCACCTTGAGATAGGTTTTGAGCAGCGGGCCATTGCCACAATTGGGGCATTTACGCCGCCATCCATTCCAGAGGGCGGGTTTGAGTGGCCTTTCGGCCTCGGTTGCTATATTTTCGGTCATCGGTTTCCTCGCGCGATCTGCCCTATACCTGATGTATCACGGCGGGAATAAAAAGATGGTGAAAGCGCCTTGCGTCGCCATGTCGCAAAGGATGCGAATCCGATTTCCAGACCTCTTTGTCGAAATGGTGCGACGGAAAACGGCATGGCGCGCGTATTACCCTATAGAAAACGGGCAGGTGCCGGTTTTCAGCAGTGGAAATAGCAGGAGAAGGCCAGATGAAACGAGCGGTTTTAATCGTAGGATTTACTGCATTGTCTCTGGGATATATGGTCGTGCCGGTCATGGCGCAGGAGCGGGGACCGGGCAAAATGGGCGGCGGACCGCAGATTGATTTTTCTGCTGCGGATGCTACTTTTGATGGGCTGCTTTCGCAGCCGAGCGAATAGGCCTATTTAAGAGCCTTGCAGGCCCCCCATATTTCGGGCTTTCGGGCCAAAGATGGGTGACGCACAATTGCCAGAGGGTGGCGAAGCGGATAATTTGGCCGGAAATGAGCACATTTAGCCCGAATTATTCATCAGCCTCCGGGTATTTCCTTCCGGCGCACTGGATCGGCCGGGTTGACGGCGGCGTTTTGAACTGAGTTTAGAGTGTGCGTTGAAGGTTGATATCTGGGGGTGTTCGGGCGGCTGATGCCG
>JAUZRV010000079.1 GCA_030950105.1 Rhodobacterales bacterium
ACATCTACGAGGGCGCATTTTCCGGCGATAAACGCGAAGGCCAAGGCACCTTTACCGGCGCTGACGGCTATCAATATACCGGCAACTGGGTCGCGGGCCAAATCGAAGGCCAAGGTCAGGTCACCTATCCCGATGGCTCTATCTATGTTGGGCAATTTCGCGCCGACCTTGCCGATGGCACTGGCAAAATCACCTATCCCGATGGCTCGACTTATGAAGGCAACTGGGTTGCCGGTGTGATCGACGGCCTTGGGAAAGCGACTTATACCAATGGCTTGGTCTATGAAGGCATGTTCAAAGACGCCAAAAACCACGGCTATGGCGTGATGACCTATGCCGATGGCTATCGCTATGACGGCAACTGGTTGAACGGCCAACGCTCGGGCGACGGCACCGCCACCTACCCCGATGGCACCGTCTACAAGGGCAAATTTGTCAACGGCCAGCGCGAAGGCGAAGGCGAAATCACCATGCCCGGCGGTTTTAAATACTCCGGCCACTGGAGCGCCGGCGAAATCAGCGGCCAAGGCGTCGCCACCTATGCCAATGGCGACGTTTATACCGGCATGTTCCGCGCCGGAAAACGTCAGGGCAACGGCACCATGCGCTATGCGGCCGACGGTCAGGAAGCCAGCGGTTCATGGGAAAACGGCGCGCTGCCACAAGCCGGAAACACCGCCGAAACCACAGAAGACAGCACAGCAGACACCCCCGAATCCGCCCCCGCAGCAACCGAATAGGCCCCAATTCCCGCCTGCGCCGAAGTGGTAAATTGACTTATATCAATTCGCCCTTATATCAGAGGTGCAACATAGGCGCGTAAATACAGCACCCAGCAGGGGACCAGCACATGACACAAACCCATTTCGACGTCATCATCATCGGGGCCGGTCCCGCCGGTCTCGGCCTTGCGCGCACCCTCGCCGATACCCCGTTGAACATCGCCATTATCGACGGTCTGGATGGTGAAACCCTCGCCAATCCGTCTGAGGATGGCCGCGATATCGCCCTCACCCACACCTCCGAACAGATCATGCAGGATCTTGGCATGTGGGCGCATATCCCCGATGATCAATGCGGCTTGATCCGCGACGCCAAGGTGATCAACGGCAAATCCGACTATGCCCTGCATTTTGACGCCTCTGGCAAAGGCAGCGATTATCTGGGCCGGATTGTGCCCAATTACCTGATCCGCCGCGCCGCCTATACTGTTGTCAAAGATCAGGAAAACCTGACCATGATGCCCGAAACCCGGGTCACCGGCGTCAAAACCGATGCCCAATCCGGTCAGGTCACGCTTGACGATGGCACCATTTTGACCGCCGCCCTGATCGTGGCCGCCGATAGCCGGTTTTCCGCGTCGCGCCGGATGATGGGCCTTTCTGCCAATAGCCTTGATTTTGGCCGCGTGGTGATCGTCTGCGAAATGGCGCATGATTTGCCCCATAACAACACCGCGACCGAATGTTTCCATTATGATCAAACCCTTGCCATTCTGCCGATGAATGGTTTGAAATCCTCGGTGGTGGTCACCTTGCCCACCGATGCCGCAGACCGCGCCATGGCGATGCCGGAACAGGAATTTTCCGATGACATTGCCGCGCGTTTTGGCGGATCGCTCGGCGCCATGCGTCTCACCACCAAACGCCACCCCTACCCTCTGGTTGCGGTGCTGGCGCGACAATTTGTGACCACCCGCTTTGCCCTTGTTGGCGATGCTGCCGTTGGCATGCATCCGGTCACCGCACATGGCTATAATCTCGGCCTGTCGGGTGCGGGGCTGCTCGCCAACGAGGTACGCGCGGCCGCTGCGCGCGGTGATGATATCGGCGCGCTGCACGGGTTGAAACGCTACGAGGCCGCCCATAAACGCGCGGTTCTGCCACTTTATCACGGCACCAATGCGCTGGTGCGGCTTTATACCGACAACACGGTTCCGGGCCGGATTTTGCGCGGTGCGGCGCTGCGCCTTGGCAATGTCCTTGCGCCGGTTAAAAACCGCATCCTGCATCAACTCACCCATATCGACGAACGCGCCAGATAACCTCCAGTTAGGATTTCCTTAACCGTTCTGCCGCGCGTCGCGTTAATCCGCCAAAATCCGCGCAGGTGAACCATACGTAATACACAGGCGAACCCTGCGCCGGGTTTTGCCCCATTCCCCTTGTTAAGGAATCTCTGAACAAAGCCCTGATTTCCGTGCTATAATTCTGGCAGCACTTACGGGAGAATTGGCATTGAAACAGCAGAGTTTTTCGTCACTTGAGCAGGCCTACAAGAAGAAGCGGACCAAGCGCGAGTTTT
>JAUZRV010000008.1 GCA_030950105.1 Rhodobacterales bacterium
GCGGCATCAGCCGCCCGAACACCCCCAGATATCAACCTTCAACGCACACTCTAAACTCAGTTCAAAACGCCGCCGTCAACCCGGCCGATCCAGTGCGCCGGAAGGAAATACCCGGAGTCTGATGAATAATTCGGGTTAGGAAACGAAAAATCCAAACGCCAAATTCCGGCACCAAACAAAAGGAACGATGATATGACTGTAATCGACAACACCCGTGCGTCACACTCTACCCCCTCATTTTTTGGTCATATCGGCCAGAGTATCGTGGCCGCGTTTGCGACGCTCTCCACATGGAATGACGCGCGCATGACCCGCAATTCGCTCTCTAAATTGTCGGATCGTCAATTGGAAGATATCGGCATGTGCCGTGGCGACATCGAAGTGATGGTTCACCACGGGTAAACTGCGGGTAATCTGCAAGTAATCCACATTTAGGCCGGACGGTGGTATATCCGCGTCCGGCTTTTTGCTGTGGATTTATCGTAACCCAAAAGAAAAAGCCGCGCTTGAGAGAGCACGGCTTTTCTTGGAGGGGCAGAATTTCGATTAGCGCATAAATGGGCCAATTTGTGTGGCGATCCACTGGGTTGCAAAATCGGCCTGCATCACCCAGGCACCTGCCTGTTCGACAATGGATCCCGCTTCAAGTTTACCAACGCGGTCGCCATAGGCATCCGGCCCCAGATGGGCGAGCATGAGCGCCTTGAAACAGACGAAACCAATCAGCAAAAGCACCATACCCTGCACTGGCAGATTGCGCTTTGGCCGTTTTGCCTTGATCGTAATGAGACCATCGTTTCCGACGACGGCAGTATAGCCGCGGCCAAAATCTCTGTGAGAACGGGCGATCCGCTTCAAGCGGTTATCGAATTGCGAAAATGAATCGGCCATGGCAGCCTCCGGATACATACTGGCCCCCACCAGTTATTCCTGATTTTTACCGCCGAATTGTGGCAACATTGTGGCATTTCATTCAAATAAGGCGAGATTTAGATGATAATTAGGAATCAATCTGGAGCATTAGCGTCGTCCATTCACCAATGTCCTCTCTATGCCGTAGATTGATGCCAAAACGCGCATAAACCGCCACAATGTCGTCAGCTTGTTCATTTAAAATGCCCGATAGAATCATATGACCATCGGGGGCAAGATTCGCCGCCACATCTCCGGCCAGATCAATCAACGGTCCCTTGAGAATATTGGCAAACACCAAATCAAACGGGGCCGCCACCGCGAGATCAGGATGGTCAAACCCCGCTGCCGTCACGCAACGCACCCGACCCGCAAGGCCGTTATCAACCACATTCTGCGCTGCCACCTCGACGGCCACCGGATCAATATCGCTGGCCAGCACGCGATTGGGCCAAATCCGCGCCGCGCCCATCGCCAACACGGCCGTGCCGCACCCGATATCGGCCACGTTTTTCCCGACAAACCCGTCGTTTGCCAACCTGTCCAATGCCTTGAGGCACCCCAACGTGGTCCCGTGATGCCCCGATCCAAACGCCAATGCCGCCTCGACCAGAAGCGGTTCAACACCCTCGGGCACACTATCGGCGTCGTGATTGCCATAAACGAAAAACCGCCCCGCCTGTATTGGTGCCAGATCCCGATGCACCTTGGCCACCCAATCCACATCCGGCATTTCCGAGACCGCAAATTCCGAGATCGGAAGAGCGT
>JAUZRV010000080.1 GCA_030950105.1 Rhodobacterales bacterium
TGGGCAACCGCGGCTATACTCTGGCGTTTCACGATGGCCGGTTGAGCAACTATTCCCATGATTACGAACACACCGCCGCCATCGCGCAGTGGGAATATGCCGGGGTGGTGACACGGGCAACGGACGAGGCATTTTATGTCGAGGTGAAAAACAAACTCGAAGCCGGTGAAGTGCTTGAATTTGTATCGCCGACATCGCGCCAAACCGTGTTGTTGCGGGCCTATGAATTCGAGGTCGACGGCGGCAAAAAACATGGTCAAAAACTTGACGTGGTGCATGGTTCAACACAGACCACAATCCGGTTTCCGTTTGATCTGTTTGACCACGAAGATATTGATGATCTGCGCGCCCGTTTTCCCGAATATTCGGTGCTGCGCAAGGAAAAGGCGTTGAGTGATGAACAATGGAACCGGATCCGGTTTGACAAGCTCACCCAGAGCCTTGAGACATCCGGCAAACGCAACGATATTGCTTATGAAAAGCGCCGTGACAAATTGGCGGATTCGGTGGCCGAGGACACATCGGAACGCCGTTTCAAAACCAATCGGGTTGGCGTTGACGGGTGCTGTGGCAAGGGCTGTAACGGCTGCATGATGTTCTGGAACGACGACATATATGCCAATGCCCGCGCCGCCGTTTTGGCCCGTAAACAGGGCGAACAATTGACCCGGGCCGAGGCCAAGACCCTCAAAATCGAAGCGCCGGTTTTGTAAGGCACACCCGCGCCAAATACGCCAATCAGAATAAAGCAAGAGGCGGCTCCCGATAGGAAGCCGCCTCTTTCAATTTAACAGCATCTTGTTTGCGGAAATTACCCGCGCGCGCGGCCAACCATTTTCCAGAGTGTCGGCAACAAAACCGCCGCCAGAACCAGTTTCAGAGCATCGCCCACCAGAAACGGGGTCAAACCCCAAGCAAGGATCGGCTTGTCAAAGCCGTAAAGCGCGCCCAGCCACAACAGGCCCGGCACATAGATCAACGCATTGCCGACAATCATCGCCAGCGCCATTTTACCGAATGAGCGATCCCAGCCCATGCGGGCAAACATACCCAATGCCACAGTCGCCAGAACGAACCCGACCAGATAACCGCCGGTGGACCCCATCATATAATCAAGACCATTGAGATCGGCAGTGGATTTTGCAAACACATCAAAGCCGAGCATACCGATCAGCATATACCCGATAATTGTCACCAACCCGAGGCGCGGACCATAAGCCGCGCCAATGGCCAGCACGCCAAATGTTCCCATGGTCACCGGAACCGGCACCATCGGAATGGAAATCTTGGCCGAAATCGCCAGCAGAACAATCCCTGCCACAACCAGCGCCGCCTGTTTAAAGCGCAAAGTTGACCCCGTTGTTGCGCCAAAAACGTCGGCCAATACTTGATCCGTCATTTTATTCATCTGTGCCAATGCCATCATCTATCCCTCGGTTTGGTTTGCTTAATTGGTTTTCTGCCCTATGCGGACGGTGCTGACAAGAGAAAAGCCGCATCGCAGCATTCCCTTACGTCAATTAAGCTTACACCGCTGCGTTGCACTAAGGAAACTCTGAACAACATGGCTTTCGGCATGCGGAAGTTGTCGATTGCCGCTCGGGTTCACGGCACCAGCCGTTTTGCGGCCGCTTTCGCGACTGTTTTACCCCGCTCCCCTGATTTCAGGCAGACTCCGCCCTCA
>JAUZRV010000081.1 GCA_030950105.1 Rhodobacterales bacterium
TGTTGCCATCACGGATAACCTCGTCCGAACCTTCTTCGAGATCGACACCGTCGGCTTCGGCCTGTTTACGGGCGTCTTCCCACGTCACGTCATTACGATCCCAGACGTTGACCGGATTCACAATATCGCGACGCACGATGATACAGTCATGCGGTTCGGCGAATGTCGGCCCGTCATGCACCACTTCGAGGTTGCCATTGGAAATATCCAGCAACTGGTCATTCTCAGGTTTTAGAGGACCCACGTTCAGGAACCGGTCTTTCGAGAATTTGTTGAGCGATACCAGCCATTTACCATCGGCCTCTTTGGTTTCGCCCATCGAGGTGTGGTTGTGGCCCGGCTGATACATCACATCGGTTTTCTGGATGATCGGGTTCACGTCCTCGCCGGCATAAGCGCGCACGGCTTTGTCGATATCCCAATGCACCATCTGGCTATCAAGGAAGAGCGTGGTATAGGCCTCGCCCTTGCCGTTAAATGCCGTGTGGAGCGGCCCGAGGCCCAGTTCCGGCTCGGCAACCACAGCAGAACGTGGCTCGGCACCGTTAAACACGGCATCGAGCTTGGCCCATTCGATCACCGAAACGGTTGGCGACAGTTTGCCGTTAATCATAACGTATTTGCCATCCGGCGACGAATTCACGCCGTGCGGGCTGTTGGGGATCGGGATGTATCTGGTCAATTCCGACCCTTTTTTACCATCCAGAACTTTGACACCGTTATAGACCTTGTATTCACCAGCGGCGACAGCGGCCTCGATACGGGCGATGTTGAACACAACAACATGGTCCATCTCGGCTTCCATCATGCCGGCAAGCTCGGTCGCGCCTTCGGAGTTATAGCTGGTCGACATGGCATATTTGCCTTGATAATCGCAATCGGTGTTATCAAGGTTGCCGGTCACAGTGACCTGCCAGGCGATTTCCATAGTGTCGCCGTCAATCGCGGTAAAGATTGATACATAGGCCTCGACGTCATCCATATTGGTGCCGTCATTGACCAAAGGCACGCGGTGCTCGCCGTTGGCAAAGACATAACCTGTGCGCGGGAATTTCTGCGGACGCAGGCCGTGGATATCGGATGCGTTGGGGATCTCGATGATCTTGTCGCATTTCATCACGTCACAGCGCACACGCGCCACACGGGTGTTGGCCTTGTCGTTCATGAACAGGTAACGGCCATCATAGGTGCCATCGGTAAATGACATATGCGGGTGGTGAAGGTCACCGTTGTGATAGGTATCCATGCCGCGTTTGGCCAGGAATTCCTTGGTTTCCGGCATCAGGCCTTCGGTCAGGATTTTCTTGGATTCATTGGCATCGCCCCAACCCGTCGCCGAGCAGCGGTTGAAGACCGGCACCCGCATCAGTTCGCGTATCGAAGGCACGCCCATGATGCGCATTTCACCCGCTTGGCCGGACGACCAGAAACCGTAATATTCGTCGAGTTCGCCGGGACCAACTTCGGCTATGCCTTTTGCTTCCGCTGTGGATCCAAGACCCGCAGCCGCCATCAGGGTGCCTGCGGCAACCGCTCCTTTGACCGGGCCGGTCAAAACTGCGCGGCGTGTAAGGCCCGATTTTTTCTCGATATCATCAGACATTTTATGTCTCCTTGGTTGGTTTGAAATTAGGGTGATTGATATGGTTGGTGGTGGTTGAACTGGCCGCCATTTTGGCCCGACGTTTGTCGGTTTTGATCACCACCGGGCATTTGTCGTGGTCCTGATACAGCACCTGACAATGCAGACAGGACAGACATTCGTTCGGATTGATTTCGCCAGTTGGGTGGATCGCCTGAACAAAACATTCATTGGCGCAGGTCTGACACGGGCTGCCACATTCCTTGTAGCGTTTGAGCCAGTCAAACATCCGCAATCTGCCGGGGATCGCCAGTGCCGCGCCCAAAGGACACAGATAGCGGCAATAGAACCGTTCGATAAACAGGCCTGCCCCCAAAAGGACGGTGGCAAACAGCACATAGGGCCATTCCCGCGCAAATTTCAGGATAATAGAGGTCTTGAACGGCTCGACTTCGGCATAATGCTCAGCCATCGGAATCGAAACCAGCGACAGACCGAACAAACCGAGAAAAATCATATATTTCAGCGGCCAAAGACGTTCGTGTAGGCCCCATGGTAGGGTCCATTGCGGCACTTTGAAAAACCGCGCGATCTGGTTGGTGATTTCTTGCAAAGCGCCAAACGGACACAGCCAGCCGCAAAACCCGCCACGACCCCAAAACAGCAGGGTCACCGCCACCGACACCCACAGAATAAATACCAGCGGGTCCATCAGGAAGGCATCCCAGCTAAATCCGCTGGTCAGGGACGCGCCAAGGGCCATCAGGTTGACAATCGAGAGCTGCGCGTTTTGTTGCCAGCCAAGAAACACCAGCGTGACCACCAGAAAACTCATCCGGAACCAGTAGAATGCGCGCTTGTGACGGGTGGCCTGCATTTGAAAAAAGAACACGCCGGTCAATATTATCAGCATGGCAATCAAAATGCCGATTTCAACCTTTTTACCAGTCCACATCCGTTGCCACAGGGCGGTGCGCGCGGCGATATCTTCTTCACTTTCGGCAGCGGTCGTAACCACCGGAACCGCCAATGTGGTTAGATATTGTGACGGAATTTTATATCCCAGATCATAGGTCAGAAAGATCTTTTCAATCGGCCCGACGGGGCGCTGCGCGAGCAGTTGAATCCGCCACGGCTTGGTTGGGTCAAACCCCGAATCCGCCGGTATGATAAACAGGTCTTTTTCGACAAATTCAGGCGCGCCTTCTGCCGCAACCTCGCCAATGCGACGTTGACCGCGATCATGGAACCGCACGGAAATATCGCCCTGAATAAGTTGTATCCGGTCAAAAA
>JAUZRV010000082.1 GCA_030950105.1 Rhodobacterales bacterium
GTGTATCGTCGTTCATGGCGGGCTGGATTTTCTGCTGGAGGTGAATGATCTTGTTCAACACCAAAATCATACGACATTTCAACAGCTTGATCTACGCCCGCCAAACGATTTACGCCGCTTCATGAATAATTCGGGTTAGGAGGTGAATAATTTCTTGAGTTACCAATAAAGCGCGCGGAAATAGTTGGGAAAGGGCGGTCATCACAGGATTGCTGTCTTCTTCACCGCCTGCTTTTACGGCGCGCCCATGCATTTCCCCCAACTCCTGTGCAATTGCCCACATCATTTGAAGATGATCAAAGGACGGCTCCCATCGTTTGAAGCTACGCTTTTCGAACCCTCTGGCTTCTTTTCTGGAATTTTTCAGAGCGGTTGGCGCCTCTTTTTTGAAATAGGGTAAACTGCTCAGCACGCAATCATCCTTGACGAGCTCAAATAGCGACACAAATCTATCTACCAAGGTTTCCGTTTCAGAGCCCTCACTTTCCAGTGTTTCGCCCACTGTATTTAGAAGGCTATCCTCCAGAATGTTAAGCATGTCCTTATCATTCATTTTATTGTCTCCCCTCGGATCGGCGTTGCCCTATTAGTGTTATTCGGCGGGCTGAAACCCTTCAATCAACTGGCGCAACCCAAAGGCGGCACCGGCGAAGATGGCGAGGAATGTGACGGGGGCCGAGAAGGCGAGCAGCGAGAAGGCCGACATGCCTTGGCCCACGGTGCAACCCATGGCGATAACCGCGCCGGTGCCCATGATGGCCGATCCGGTGATCTGGCGGCGTAGTTCGCGGGGATCATCGCAGGCCTCCCAGCGGAAGTGGCCCTTGATAAGGGAGCCGATGAATGCGCCGAGCAACACGCCGGTGACCGAGCCGACCGCGAATGAGGGCGCGCGCGCCGAGCCGGTCATGGCATAGAGCAGGGTTTCGCCGACCGGGGCAGAGAAGCTATGGGACACCACCGGCATATCGGTGAAACCGTTGGCGGCGACGTAGCTGCTACCGGCCCAACCGGCGACGATGGCGATGCCGACCACGATGGCCCAGAAGATCGAGGTCTTGTCGACGATAAAATCGCGAGAGGTCAGCGCGGCGAGGGTGATCAGGATACCGATGGTGATGCCGATTGCGGGCAGGGACAGGCCGGAATTGGCGGCGATAAAATGGGCGATGCCGGGGGCGGTTTCACCGATCACGTCGGATTGCGGGAACAGCCAGACGCGCAGCGGGGCGAGCGGGCCGGAAAGCGTGACATAGGCCGAGAGGCCAAGCACCAGAACGATAACAAAGGCGCGCATATCGCCACCGCCAAGCCGCGCGATGGAGCCAAAGCCGCAATTGCCCGCCAAAGCCATGCCATAGCCGAACATCAAACCACCGACGATCGACGCGGCGGGCATCCAGCGGATCGAGAGGTAGAACGATTGTTCGGGGATCAAGAGGCCGGTGGCGATCAGGGTGAAACTTCCGATGACGGCGACGCCGATGGCAAGAAACCACATGCGCATACGGACGGAGGAGGAGGAATAGAGCAGGTCTTCGATGGCGCCCATGGTGCAGAACCGCCCCAGACGCGCGGCGAGGCCGAGAAACAGCCCGCTTAACAGGCCAAAAAGCGTCACAAGGGCGCTGTCACTGATGCTGTTGCTGATAAAATCATACATGACGAATGGATTCCCAAAAGGCGCTGTAATAACGGTTTAAGCGTCTGTTTTGGGGGTTCCGTCTTCGTCGGTGGCGCAAAACAAATCGTAAACCATTTCCAGTATACGCTTTGGGCGGTGATCGGCCAAACGATAAAATATCGCCTTGCCATCGCGGCGCGGCACCACCAGACCTTCGAGGCGTAACCGCGAGAGTTGTTGGGACACCGCCGCCTGACGTGCCGAGAGCAGATCTTCGAGTTCGGTCACTGATTTTTCGCCGGACACCAGATGGCAGAGAATCATCAAACGGCCTTCATGGCTCACCGCTTTGAGAAAATCCGAGGCCGTGGTGGCGTTTTTGACCATCTTGTCCATCTCGTCATCGGTGATGGTGTCGTCAAATACCGGTAATGCCATAATGTCTGTCCCTTTGTTGGGCCGTCTTATAGGTCTTTCGGGCAGGTTTGTCCTGCTTTTTGTGGTCTTTCGTTCAACTTTCAACCGATAGGCGAGCGATCAACTGGTGCTGTTGTATTCGGTTTTTTCGGTTAGAAGTTTTTCCAGCATCCACCAGAAGAAATCTTCGCCGGGATAGCCTTCGATGCGGCCAATTTCCTGATTGTTTTCAATGAGGATAAAGGTCGGGGTGAAGGTAACAGGGCGGGCGTATGTGATGCCTTGGGGCGGGCCATCGTGAATGTCGACCATGCGCAGGGGCGCGAATCTGCCCTCGGGGGTTTTGGGGTAGATCGGGCCGATTTTATCTTTCCACGCCACGCAGTAAACGCAGCCGTCCTGTTCCACCATAATCAGTTCGGCAGCACGGGGGCTTGCGGGCAATATGGCCCCGAAAAGACCCGCCAGAGCGAGGATCGAGACGAAAAAATGGCGTCGCAAAAACATATAAAACCTAACTGATGCTGGGCGGAGGCGATATCCGGATTGACGATTGCGTATCACTCAAACTAATCTGAATATGTGCATAATTCAAGGAGTGGCCCTATATGTTCGAGATATCCTATGCGGCGGCGGCGATGGCGGGGATCCTGTCATTCTTTACGCCCTGCGTCCTGCCAATGGTGCCGTTTTACCTGTCTTACATGGCTGGAATCTCGATGTCGGAGCTTCGCGAGGACGGTGAAATCGCCGTGGGCGCACAGCGTAGATTGGTGATTTCGGCGATTATGTTCGCGCTGGGCGTTACCAGCGTTTTCATGTTGCTGGGCATGGGGGCGACCGCGCTGGGACAGGCATTTGCGCAATATAAACAGCCGCTGTCCTATGTTGCGGCGGCGATGTTGTTCGTTTTCGGTCTGCATTTTCTGGGATTGGTGCGGATACCGTTGTTGTATCGCGAGGCCAAAATCGAGAGTAAAGCCGCGCCGAGCACCATCGTCGGCGCGTATCTGATGGGGTTGGCGTTCGGCTTTGGCTGGACCCCCTGCGTTGGGCCGGCCTTGGCGAGTATTCTGATGGTGGCCAGCGGTATGGGCAACATATACGAGGGCGCGGCGCTGCTTTTTGTTTACGGTTTATTCATGACTATGCCGTTCATTATAGCGGCAATGTTTGCCAAACCGTTTCTTGGCTGGATGGCGCGTCACCGCAGCAAAATGGCCTATGTCGAAAAAATCATGGGGGCGATGTTGATCATTTTCGCGATCCTGATCGCTACCAACACAATCAATGTCATTGCGGCGGCTATGATCCGCTGGTTTCCGAGCTTTTCAAGCATCGGGTAAAGGGGGGAATATGGGATTTTTGATCAAACGGGTGGGTGCGGCTTTGCTGGTTTTGCAAATGCTGGCGATGCCTGCGATGGCCGAGGCCACAATGGGCGATGACGGCCTGCATAAAACCACATGGATGCGCGACACATTCCGCGATTTGCGTGAGGATCTTGCCGAGGCCAACGCCGAGGGCAAGCGGTTGGCGATTATCATGGAGCAGCGCGGGTGCATTTATTGCAACAAGGTGCATGCCGAGGTTTTTCCGGTCCCGGAAATTGATTCCTATATCCGCGAAAATTTCTTTTTTATCCAGATGAATATGTTTGGCGACGTCGAATGGACCGATTTTGACGGTGAGACATTAAGTGAAAAGAAGATGGCACAGAAGTGGGGATTGATGTTTACGCCGACGATGCTGTTCTTTCCCGAGGAGGTCGAAGATGGCGTGACAGCCACGCAAGCGGCGGTGGTCAATATGCCCGGGGCCTTTGAAAAATATACAACTTTGAACATTTTGAAGTGGGTTATTGAAAAGGGGTATGAAACCGATGAATCGTTTCAGAGTTTCCCTAGCCCCGCAAAATCACGCATGCTGTGCATGTCATAAAGCGCTTCTTCGGCCCCTGGGTCAGAAAGGCTATACCATTGCTGTAAAAAATAAATTCGCAGCATCACCGAAAGCGGCATCTGCGGACGGCCTTTGCGAGGTCGCGTGTAATGCGGCGAGATCAGGGCTTCCAGCCGTGCCCA
>JAUZRV010000083.1 GCA_030950105.1 Rhodobacterales bacterium
GCAGTTGCGGCTAATTCCGCCCGTGGCGCTAGCGGCACGGGCAGCGCCTGACTTCGGGAAGGCGCTTTACGCCTCCCCGAAGTCAGGCGCTGCCCTTTTGTTGAGTGGGTTAGTTGTGCTGTTGCTCTTTGATAAATGAAACCAAGTTTTCGATAGAGTATGGTGGGTTTTTTCGGTGCACCATTGCGTGGCAGTTGGGGCAAAGAGGGATCAAATCCTTTACCGGGTCAATTTCATATCCAGTGCCGCCCTTAGCCGAAATAGGTGTCAGGTGATGGATGTGAATAAATCCGTTCCCAATTTCCCCATATGTTTGAGAGAAATCCACTTTGCAACATTGGCAACGGAGGCTGCCATCTTTGATTTGATAATGTTTGAGGCAGGCCTTTCTTGCTTTTGGATTTCTCTCGTATTTATTTGATGTGACTTGGATTTCGGCGCCTTCATAGAGTCCCGAATTCCTTTCAAAACCTTTGGGAGAAAGGACAGACGGGAGGCCAACAACCACAATTTTGAACCCGAGGTTTTTAAGTTTTCGTGCGTCCTCGGTTGAGTTGTGGCCCTTAGTCGTATTCGTGGTCGCAAGTCCCCAAATACCTTTAATCGCATATGGCTTGTTACTTTTGGGATGCACAACACGCAAATGCCTTGGTTCTCCATAGTGTTTGGGCCGATCTCCACGATAAAATTTGTCCATTGCCTCGAGTATGTCGTTATATGTAGGTTTCACCCCTCCATCGCCTCCAACTCATCAATAAATCCGGAAATCATCGACAGGCCTTTGTCCCAGAATTTGGGGTCGGAGGCGTCTAACCCGAACGGGGCCAACAATTCTTTGTGGTGTTTCGATCCGCCAGCCTTGAGCATGTCGAAGTATTTCTCCTCGAAACCTGTGGTGCCTGCCGCCTGTTCTTCGGCGTAGACGGCATAGAGCGCGTTGACCAGACCGTCGCCAAACGCATAGGCGTAGACGTAGAATGGCGAGTGCACGAAATGCGGGATGTAGGCCCAGAATGTTTCGTAGCCGTCCATATATTCAAACACCGGTCCGAGGGATTGCGCCTGCACCGACATCCACAATGCGTTGATGTCGTCTGGTGTTAATTCGCCCTCGCGGCGCGCGGCGTGCAGTTTACATTCGAAATCGTAGAACGCGATTTGGCGCACCACGGTGTTGATCATGTCTTCGACTTTACCAGCCAGCAGCACCTTGCGTTCTTGCGGGGTTTTGGCACGATCGAGCATTTTTCGGAAAGTCAGCATTTCGCCGAACACCGATGCCGTTTCTGCCAAGGTAAGCGGGGTCGAGGAGAGCATTTCACCCTGGTCAGCGGCGAGAACCTGATGCACGCCGTGGCCAAGTTCGTGGGCCAAGGTCATGACATCGCGGGGTTTTCCGAGGTAGTTGAGCATGACGTAAGGGTGCACGGCGGTGACGGTGGGATGGGCAAATGCGCCCGGCGCCTTGCCCGGTTTCACCTCGGCATCAATCCAGCCATCCGAGAAAAACGGGGCCGCGATTTCGGCCATGCGCGGATCAAAATCACCATAAGCGTCCATGACGATTTTTTCGGCATCGAGCCACGGGACGACGCGGGTTTCTTCAATCGGGAGGGGCGCGTTGCGGTCCCAGACCTGCATCACGTCAAGGCCGAGCCATTTGGCCTTGAGCGCGTAATAGCGGTGCGAAAGATCGGGGTAGGCGGCGACAACGGCGGTGCGCAGGGCTTCGACAACCTCTGGTTCGACATGGTTCGACAGGTGGCGCGCGGATTGGGCGCTGGGCATTTTGCGCCAGCGATCCATGATTTCTTTTTCTTTGGCTTGGGTGTTGTGGACGCGGGCAAAGGTTTTGATGTTGCTTTTGAAGACGCGGGCGAGTTCATGGCTGGCGGCCTCGCGTTTGGTGCGGTCCGGGTCGGTCATGAAATTCAGCGTGCCCTCGATATTCAACGTCTCGCCGTCGATTTCAAATTCAAGGCCGGCGATGGTTTCATCAAACAGGCGTTCCCATGCGTCGCCAACCACGCCGAGATCATGTAGGAATTTTTCAAGTTCATCCGAAAGCTGGTGTGGTTTCATCGCGCGGATGCGATCGAATATCGGTTTGTAACGGGCGAGATCCTGATTGGCATCAAGAAGGGCTGCGAGGGTGGCATCGTCGAGGCGGTTGAGTTCTAACGTGAAAAACACCAAAGGCGTAGTGAAATTGGTGATGCTTTCCTGACAATCGGACATGAATTTGGCGCGGTCGGCATCGGTGGTGCATTGGTAATAGCGCAGGCCGGCGTAGGACATGATGCGCCCGCCGATGCCTTCGATACTCTCGTGGCGGTGAACGCAGTCAAGGAGGCCGGCGGCGTCGAGCGTGTCGAGTTTACCTTCATAATCATTGGCGAAATCGGCGCAGGATTTTTCCAGCCATTCAAGATCGCGTTTGAGTTCGGGGGCGCCTTGGGACGTATAGAGATCGGAGAGGTCCCATTCGGGCAAATCGCCCATGCCATCGGCGGCGGAGTTGGAGCCGGTGTTGGCGTCAAATACGGGAAATGGGAGATTGAACATGAATGACCTCTGGGTTGGTTGAAACATAGACATAGGGCGAGGGGGGGGCGGGGTTCAAGGGGGGATGATTGTGGGAAGGGGGGCACAATGAAAAATTGAGTATTGTTTTGCGAGGGGTTGGTGTTAGCGATACTCGGTGAACTTGCCGAAATCGCTGGCCAGCAAAACGATTATCAGGGGGGCTACATAAGCGGAAGGGGTAATCGCCTTTGCCGCGGCGCGTGCGTCACGGGCAGCGCCTGGCTTCCCCCGGGAAGGCGCTTTGCACCTCCCCAAGTCAGGCGTTGCCCTCTGTTGGGCTTTTGCGGTGGGTTAGCCGCCTTTGAGGCGTTGCATGAGGAAGACTTCGCTGTCGGGGTTTACCGGCTCGTCTAGGGCGCTGGCGATGATGCGGCCGTCGACGGCGACGGAAACGCCGGCTTCTATCGGGTCTTCCAAAGCGGGGTAGGCGCGGATGAGGCCCGACAGGACCTCACCCACAGTTTTGGCGTCGACGTCTACCGTTTCGTGGCCGTCTGCGAGGGATCGCAGGCCGGACCACAGGTTGACCTCAACCATTTGCACCACCTTTTTTTGCACGGGCCTTTTTGCCCAGTTCCGACAGGATATGCGGCGGGGTCATCGGCAGTTGCGTCATGCGCACCCCGACCGCGCCCGATACCGCGTTGGCCACGGCGGCCAATGGTGGGCAAATCGAGGTTTCGCCAACACCGCGCACACCATATGGGTGGCCCGGATTTGGCACTTCGACAATCACCGTGTCGATCATCGGAAGATCGGACGCCACCGGAATCCGGTAATCGAGGAAAATGGTATTTTGCAACCGGCCATCGGTCCCGTAAATGTATTCCTCGTTCAAGGCCCAGCCGATGCCTTGCGCCGCGCCGCCCTGAAATTGGCCTTCCACATATGTCGGGTGGATCGCCTTGCCTGCATCCTGCACAACCGTATAGCGGGTGATCGCGGTTTTGCCGGTTTCTGGATCGACCTGGGCATCGACGATATGGGTGGCGAATGACACGCCGGCACCTTCCGGGGTGGCCTCGTAGTGGCCGACGATTGGCCCGCCGGTGCGCCCCATGGAGCGGGTGATTTTACCAATCGGCAGCGGGTCGAAATCACCGGCATTTGCACCACTTGGCACAGCGCATCCATCGACCCAAGCCACGGCATCTTCGTCGATGCCCCATTTGGCCGCGGCGCGTTTGCACAGCTTTTTGAGGGTGTCACGGGCGGCTTCGATTGTGGCGAGACCGGACGCATAGGTGACGCGCGAGCCGTGGGAGATTTCGTTATAGCCAAGGGTGGCGGTGTCGGCGATGGTGACGCGCACGTCTTCGTAGGGGATGCCGAGTTCTTCCGCCGCCATTTGCCCCATCGAGGCGCGCGAGCCGCCGATATCGGGCGTGCCGACCGACAAGGCCACGGTGCCGTCTTCGGACAATGCCATGGTCACGGAAGTTTCGCCGCCATGATTGAACCAGAACCCGCAGGAAATGCCGCGACCGGTGTTTTCGGCCAAGGGGGCGGTGAAATGCGGGTGGGCCTTGGCGGCCTCGAGCGTTTGAACCAAACCGATGCGTTGGAAGGTCGGGCCATAGGACGCCTTGGTGCCTTCGTGCGAGGCGTTCATCAAACGGACCTCGATTGGATCGAGGCCAAGTTCATTGCACAGCTCGTCCACCACCGATTCAACTGCAAACGCGGCCATTGGCGATCCGGGGGCGCGATAGGCTGCCTGTTTGGGCCGGTTGGTCATCACGTCAAAGCCGATTTGATGCACGTTTTCAAGGTTGTAGGGGGCAAATCCGCACATGGAGGTGAATTCCATTGGCGCGCCGGGAAAGGCGCCGCCCTGCATACGGTAAACGGCCGAGGCCGCCGTCATACGACCGTCTTTCATCATGCCGATTTTGATGTCCATTGACGCCGATGCGGTGGGGCCAGAAGCGCGAAACACCTCGGAGCGCGACATCACAAGTTTCACCGGACGGTTGGCTTTGCGCGACAGGGCAAGGGCAACGGGTTCGATGAACACCACGGTTTTGCCGCCAAAACCACCACCGATTTCCGACGCGGTGACGCGGATCTGGCTGGTTTCTGTGCCGACAAGGGCGGCGCAGACTTTTTGCACATTAAAGTGCCCTTGGGTGCAGCACCAAACCTCGCCTTTGCCATCGGTATCAAGGGTGGCAAGGCAGGCGTGCGGTTCGATATAACCCTGATGGGTCGCCTCGGTTTTGAAGGTGTCTTCGATCACCAGATCAGCAGCGGCAAAACCGGCGTCGATGTCGCCGTGGCCGGATTCGTGATAGCGCACCACGTTTTCGCCCAGTCCCGCAGGCACCGATTTGTCGGCAGTTCCCGCGCGAATGACCGGCGCATCTGACGCCATGGATTTATCGACATCGGTGACATGGGGCAGCATTTCATATTCGACATCAATCAATTTGATCGCGTCGCGCGCAATCAGCGCACTGGTGGCGGCAACCGCGCAAATCGCGTGCCCGTCATAAAGTGCGGTGTCACTGGCCATGATGTTTTCAAGGATGTTCCAGTTTTCACCCGCCAGGCCGGTGGCAAAATCGGCGCGGGTGACCACGGCCTTGACGCCTTTTAATGCTCCGGCGCGCGACATGTCGATTTTGACGATCTTGGCGTGGGCGTGGGGGCTTCTGTAGATGGCGGCGTGCAGCATACCGGGCGCATAGGCATCGGCGCCGAATTTGGCGCGGCCTGTCACCTTGTCGATGCCATCGGGGCGATCCGGCGTGGTGCCGACAACTTTGAAATCGGTGGTTTTTACCGAGATTTTTTGGGTATCATTGGGCATTATCTGGCCTCCCCGGCGTCTGCTCTGAGGTCTTTGGCGGTGTCGAGAACCGCACGAATGATTTTGTCATAGCCGGTGCAGCGGCAAAGATTACCGGCCAGCCAATAACGCACTTCTTCTTCGGTAGGGTCGGGGTTTTTGGCGAGCAGGGCACGGGTGGCGATCAGGATGCCGGGGGTGCAGATGCCACATTGCAGCGCCGCATATTCGATGAATTTCACCTGTAGCGGGTCAAGCGCCTCGGTGGTGGCCATGCCTTCGATGGTGGCGATGGATTTGCCTTCGGCCTCGGCCCCGAGCATCAGGCACGAACACACCAAACGGTCATCAACGGTGACCGAACAGGCGCCACAATCGCCGGTGCCGCAGCCTTCCTTGGCCCCAGTCAGGGACAGACGGTCCCGCAGCACATCAAGCAGGGTTTCGCGTGGATCACAGACGAAATCGACCTCGTCGCCATTCACGGTGGTGTTTACGTGGATCATGCTCATGTGTTTGCTCCTTTGGCGCGCGCATATGCGATGACAGCGGCGCGTTTGGCGAGAACGCCGGAAACCTGTGTGCGAAATTCAATCGTTCCGCGTTTGTCGTCAATCGGGTTGCACGCGGCAGAGGCGGCAGTGGCGAGGGCATCAAGTGCGGCCTCGTCAAGGGTGCTTCCGATCAGGGCATTGGCGGCATCGGTAACGGTGACATAGGACGGGGCAACCGCGCCAAGCACGACCTTGGCAGCGGTGATGGTATCGCCCTCGAGGGTGAGATTGACCGCGACGCCAACCACGGCAATATCCATTTCGGTGCGCGGGATGAACCGCAGGTAGGCATCGCCGGAATTGGGCTGCACAGCGGGGATATTGACGGCGCTGATGACGTCGCCTTTGGTCAGGGATGTTTTGCCCGGACCGGTGTGGATATCGGCGGCGGCCACTTGGCGAGTGGCGGTGCCTGTATCGGTGGCGTTGGTGATATCGATAGAGGCATTGATGGCAATCATCGCCGGCACGCTATCGGCGGCGGGCGAGCCATTGCACAGGTTGCCCACAAGGGTGGCGCGGCCTTGAATTTGCGTAGAACCAACGAGATCCATCGCCTCGACCAGACCAGGCCAATCGTTTTTCAGGGTCGGATGTTCGGACATTTCTGCACCGGTTACGGCGACGCCGATGGTCCATGATCCATCCGCATTGTGGGTGATGTCATGGGTTCCGGCGATGTGTTTGATGTCGATCAGATCATCAGGGGTGACGATATCGGCGCGCAGTTGCACCAGAACATCGGTGCCACCGGCCAGAAAGCGCGTGGTTCCGGTGGCCGCATTGGCGATGGCAACAGCGTCTTCGAAACTGTCGGGGGTATGGTATTGCATGGGGTCTCCTGTCGCCAAATGGGCCGGTTTCTGGGCCACTGGATGTTGGGGGTGTTCGGGGTTTAGGCCGGTTTGTCGCACCGGACCAGATTCGGCGGGGATTTGCAAGATGTGTTGGCGTGGATTGGACAGGTAATTGCCCGTGGCGCTTGCGTCACGGGCTGCCCCCGCCCGCCCCCTAGGCGGGGGCAAGCCCCCACCACGGGCAAGGGCAGCCCTTCTGATGGGTGCTGATTTGTCAGTCGGGTTGTAAAGTAGCTTTACGTTTCGAGCTCGTTGAGCAAGTTTTTCCAATAGGAGAAAACGCTTTTCGCCGTTTTGTCAAAAAATATAGCTTCATTGTTCATTTGAATGATAATGTCAGGGCCACCGTAACTTCCCTTTCCGTAGCTTCCTTCGCCAAACCCGCGAGGTTTCAAGTTCGATGCACCCGACATTTTTGTTCTTTTCCGCTTGATAAGGAGGGTCATATGTTTGGTCGCATTTGCAATGTCAGAAATAAGCGCCAAACTCGGGCACTCTTTCTCCAATTTGTTTTGGAAATCTTTGCTTCCTGCTATTTCACCAAAACGGGAAGTCATTTCCGACTTGGGGCTTTCTAAAAGCCAGTCGCGAACAGAATGCAGAGAGTTTGCCAAGTTGGTGGCCGTTCTCAAATCTCCGATGTTTCCAAAATGGTCTTCGAAATTTGGGCGCACTACGAATTTAAAATAATTATGAACTGAGTCCAGCCTGACATTTGATACCATCTTTTACTTGCCCCTAAAACTTCCGATGCGCCTTGGCCTTGAACGTCCGTGTGCCACCTTTGCCAGCCGAGGAACGGCCTCGGGGTTTGCTCTCCGACGCAGCAGCCACCGCCCATTGGCGGGCGAGGGGATCGGAGGACACTGCGAGATCGACGGCCTCTAACCGTTTTACCTCGTCGCGCAGGCGCGCGGCCTCTTCGAATTCGAGGTTTTCGGCGGCTTTGCGCATGTCCACACGCAGCCCTTCGAGGACCGTCTGTAGATTGGCCCCCGCAAGCGGTTTTTCGATTTTGGCGGTGACGCGCGATTGGTCGGTGTCGCCTTTGAACAGGCCTTGCAACACGTCCTCGACGTTTTTCTTGATGGTGGCGGGGGTGATGTTGTGTTTGACGTTATAGGCGTGTTGTTTGGTGCGCCGCCGGTTGGTTTCATCAATGGTGCGTTGCATGGATCCGGTGATGCGGTCGGCATACATGATCACGCGGCCCTCGGCGTTGCGCGCGGCGCGGCCCACCGTTTGGGTGAGAGAGGTTTCGGAGCGCAGAAAGCCCTCTTTGTCGGCGTCGAGAATGGCCACGAGGCCACATTCGGGAATGTCCAGACCTTCACGCAAAAGGTTAATGCCGATCAGCACATCAAACGCACCGAGGCGCAGATCGCGCAGGATTTCGATGCGCTCAATTGTGTCGATATCCGAATGCATATAACGCACTTTGATGCCTTGTTCGTGCATATATTCGGTGAGATCCTCGGCCATGCGTTTGGTCAACGTGGTGACCAGAATACGATAGCCGTCGGCGGCCACTTTGCGGGCCTCGTCCAACAGATCATCGACCTGCATTTCAATCGGACGGATTTCGATCACCGGATCAAGCAGGCCGGTGGGACGGATGACCTGTTCGGTGAAAACACCGCCGGTTTGTTCGATTTCCCATTTGGCCGGCGTGGCCGATACAAACACCGATTGTGGGCGCATGGCGTCCCATTCCTCAAACTTTAGCGGGCGGTTGTCCATGCAGGACGGTAGGCGGAAACCATGTTCCGAGAGGGTGAATTTGCGTTTGTAGTCGCCTTTATACATGCCGCCGATTTGGGGCACGGAAACGTGGGATTCATCAGCAAAAACAATGGCATTGTCGGGGATAAATTCAAAAAGCGTGGGGGGTGGTTCACCGGTTTTGCGCCCGGTCAGGTATTTGGAATAGTTTTCGATACCGTTGCAAACGCCGGTCGCATCGAGCATTTCAAGGTCGAAATTTACCCGCTGTTCAAGGCGCTGCGCCTCAAGCAACTTGCCTTCGTTTACGAACTGATCAAGACGGTGGCGCAGTTCTTTTTTGATCTCGATGATTGCCTGTTGCATCGTTGGTTTGGGCGTGACGTAATGCGAATTCGCGTAGACGCGAATTTGGTCGAACGTGTCGGTTTTTTCGCCGGTCAGCGGGTCAAATTCGGTGATGGATTCGAGTTCTTCCCCAAAAAAGGATAGCCGCCAAGCGCGGTCTTCGAGGTGGGCGGGAAAGATTTCGAGGCTGTCCCCACGCACCCGGAACGAGCCGCGCACAAAGGCGGAATCGTTGCGTTTATATTGCTGCACCACGAGGTCGGCCATGACTTGGCGTTGGTTGTATTCTTTACCAATCTTAAGATCGAGAACCATCGCGCCATAGGTTTCGACGCTTCCGATCCCGTAAATGCACGACACCGAGGCCACGATAATCACATCATCCCGTTCCAACAATGCGCGGGTGGCAGAGTGGCGCATCCGGTCGATCTGTTCGTTGATCATGCTCTCTTTTTCGATGAACGTATCGGAGCGCGCGACATAGGCCTCGGGTTGATAATAATCATAAAAAGAGACGAAGTATTCGACGGCGTTATCGGGGAAAAAGCTCTTGAATTCGCCGTATAATTGCGCGGCGAGGGTCTTGTTCGGGGCAAGGATAATGGCGGGGCGCTGGGTTTCTTCGATGATGCGCGCCATAGTGTAGGTTTTGCCGGTTCCGGTCGCGCCGAGCAACACCTGATCGCGTTCCTGAGCCTCAATTCCCGCAGTCAATTCGGCAATGGCCGTGGGTTGATCTCCGGCATCGGAATAATCGGTGTGCAGCACGAAACGCTTGCCACCTTCGAGCTTTTCACGTCGGTTGGGGTCCGTATGCAGGTCTGCATTCGAGGCGATACGTTCAGATAGTTTGAGCAACGTTTCTGTCATCACTGATTCCCCCTTGCGCGGGACATATGTTGGGGTGTTTTACCGCATGTGCAAGCCCTGCGCGGGACCCAGTGAGGGAAACGGCGTAAGAGGCGCAAGAAATCGGTGTTATACTGACAAAAACTGACCAAGGGAAAATCGTTAAGGACACGTGAAAAATTGCCGATCAACCTAAAGGTGTGTGCTAGCGTGAATTTGCAAGCAGCGGTATTGGAGGCGGTTGATCCCCACCACTCACCCTCTCACCCAACACTCCCGGTGGCCAATAGGCTCCGATACCCGCTTGCCTCGATATTCCCCGAAAGAATGAAATTCGACGTATTTCCTGTCTTGCCGATTGCGTCGGAATCTTGGATAACAGCGACCAGAGGAGATTGCCCCATGTCTGCACGTATTTTTCAACCCGCCCGCTCTGCTGTGTCGTCGGGAACCGCGAAAACCAATGTCTGGATTTTGGAATACGGGTCGGATACGGCGCGCAAAGTTGATCCGTTGATGGGGTGGACGTCTTCGGATGATACGCAAACGCAGGTGCGGTTGCGGTTCGATACCAAAGACGCAGCGGTTGATTACGCGGCGGAACACGGGATTGACGCGGTGGTAAGTGACCCGCACAAACGCAAACACAATATCCGCCCCGGTGGGTATGGCGACAATTTCGCCACCAACCGACGCACGGTTTGGACGCACTAGGGCGATTTTGCGTTTCTAACGGTCCCATAGCTCAACTGGATAGAGCACCTGCCTTCTAAGCAGGGGGTTTCAGGTTCGAGTCCTGATGGGATCGCCAAACATTCTTTTTACTCCTTATTTATCAATGGTTAGTGGAATTATTGGCGAACATGTCGGTGAGGTTCACCACTGTTTGTTTCCCATTTGGCCGCGCCATGAGTTTATTCATTGCGGCGTCAGCCATCAATTCGCGGTTAGCTTCAGCAATGTAGCGTTGCACTTCGGCCAGCGTCTTGTGGCCGGTTTCGACAGGGGGGGCGCAGGCGCAGAATTTTTTGGTCGAGGCGGGCGGTGGTTTCACGTCGTAATACCAGTTCGTTTTCCATGGTGGCGATGGCATTTGCCGCTTCGTTGGCGAGATCGGATTGACCGGCATCAAGAGCGGCGCGAGCGCGTTGGGTCAGTGTGTTAATGCGGGCTTACAAGGTTTCTATTTGGCGGGCCTCTGCGCTGGCGTTGGATCAGGCTAGCCAATGTGGCCTTGGCGGCTTTGATGCTTAGTTCAACTTCGCGGGTTTTTTGATCAATAAGTTCAAGAGTATATGCGTCGGCAGACGATCTTCGTTGCGGGCGGATGCGCCGGTAAAACGTGTTTTCAAAGTTCCAAACATTGTTGTCTCCAAATTTTCAGACGCCTTGTGAACGCCGTTAAAGTAATAGATGAACAATGTTCATATTATTTTTGAGTGACGATGGTGAGCAAGAGCGCGATCATGTCTTTGAGTTGTCCGTGGGGGACGCCGGAAATGCGGTTTTCAAGGCCCAAGAGCACAATCCCGTGGATCGAGGAAAACAAGGTGCCGGTCATGATATTCCTCGCGCATGTGAACCGCGTTCATGAATGGCGGATTCGGCGCGCGAGGAAAGCGTTGAATGCGCTCCGCGCGGGGATATTTACGGAACAAAGATAAACAAGGGTCAGGGTTTGACTTCGCAGAACAGGCCATAAAGCATGTTAATGATGGCATAAGTGCTATCGTCGGCGAGAGAATAATAGATGGTTTTACCTTCGCGGCGGGTTTCGACAAAGCCTTCGTCGCGCAGGCGGGCCAACATCTGGCTTACGGCGGCCTGACGAATTTCGAGGAGATCCTCAAGTTCGCCAACGGATTTTTCGCCGGATCCGAGGTGGCACAGAATCATCAACCGGCCCTCGTGGGCGAGGGTTTTCAGGTAGGCGGCGGCGCTTTGGGCGCTTTTGGCCATCTCTGACGGGGGGGCAGGGGCGATTTCGGTTTCAAAGGGATTTTGCGTATTCAACGGTACTATTCCTGTGGCGGTTACATATAGCATTTTTGCGATATTAACACGTCCTTCTGGAAAGTGCGAGGCTAGAATCCTTTAAGCGGGGCACCGCCGCGAAAATCATTGCCGTTTTCATAGTCACAGGGGGCATCCTGCATTTCCAGATGCAGGCCGGTGCCGGTGTAGGGATGGGCGCGGGCGAGGGCTTCGTCGACATCAATGCCAAGACCGGGCGCTTGCGGGGCGTGGACGAAACCGTGGTCAATTGGTAGGCTGTTTTTGATCAGGTCACGGTGGAATTGTGTGGGAATGGTTTCGATCATCAACAGGTTGGGAATGGTGACGCCGAGTTGGATATTGGCTGCCCATTCAATGGGTCCGGCATAAAGATGCGGCGCGATTTGGACGTTATAAACCTCGGCCAGTGTCGCGATTTTTCGGGTCTCCCATATTCCGCCAGCCCGGCCAAGTGCGGGTTGCAGGATGGTGGCGGCCCCGGCGCGCAGGACAGGTGCGAATTCGGCCTTGGTGGTCAGGCGTTCGCCAGTGGCCACGGGGATTGACGTCGCGCGCGCAACCTTGGCCATTTCGGAGATGGCATCGGGGGGCACGGGTTCTTCGAACCACAGCGGATTATAGGGTTCAATCGCTTTCGCAAGGCGGATGGCCCCAGCGGTGGAAAATTGCCCGTGGGTGCCAAACAAAAGGTCGGCGCGATCGCCAACGGCGGTGCGGATGGCGCGGCAAAAATTGACGGATTGGGTGATGTCGGACATCGCAGGCATATGCCCGCCGCGCATCGTATAGGGACCGGCGGGGTCGAATTTCACCGCGGTAAAGCCTTGGTCGACGAGATCAAGCGCGCTTTGCGCCGCCATATCCGGCGAGGTCCAGAATTGGTCAAGAGGGTGGTCGGGGAGCGGGTAGAGGTAGGAATAGGCCCGCAAACGGTCGTTGGTTTGGCCCCCGATGAGCGCCCAAACAGGGCGGTCGCGGTCTTTGCCCAAAATATCCCAACAGGCGATTTCAAGGCCGGAAAAAGCGCCCATGACCGTGAGATCGGGGCGTTGGGTAAAGCCCGAGGAATAGGCGCGGCGAAACATGCGTTCGATATTTTCGGGGTTTTCGTCAAGGAAATAGCGGGTGAATACGTCGCGGATCACGTGTTGCATTGCATCCGCGCCAATCGAGGTTGCATAACATTCGCCCCAGCCGATAATGCCGGTGTCGGTGGTGAGTTTGACCAGAATCCAGTATTGCCCACCCCAACCGGGGGCCGGCGGGGCGGTGACGATGATATCGAGATCGCGCAGTTTCATCCGGTTGCCCCTTCTTTTGGTCCTTTAGAAAATGATCACATTGCGCCGTGCCGCGCCGGTTTTTGTGTCGGCGATGGCCTCGTTGATCTGGTCAAGGGGCCAGCGGCCGGAAATCAATTCATCGAGTTTCAACCGCCCCTGTTGGTAGAGGTCAATCATCCACGGAATGTCGCGCGAAATCACGGTGTCGCCCATTTTGGTGCCGATCATGCTCTGCCCGATAGAGGCGACATTGACGGGTTGGAATTGGGCAAACTCGCCGCTGGCGGGCATGCCGGCCATCACCACCTTGCCACCATATGCAAGGTAGGACGGCGCGTCGTTATAGGCGGATACCGCGCCGACGGTGACAATCACCGCGTCGGCCCCGCGCCCGATCATTTTGCGCAATTTGCGCCAAGGGCGTGGATCGGTGGCCAAAATCCCGTCGGTGGCGCCAAATTCGCGGGCGATGTCGAGTTTTTCGTTGCTCATATCTACCGCCACGATGCGCCGCGCACCGGCGATGCGCGCACCCTGGATCGCGTTCAGTCCAACCCCGCCCGCGCCAATCACCACGACATCCTGACCGGCGCGCAATCCGGCGGCATTGACCACAGCACCGACGCCGGTGATCACACCGCAAGACAAAAGCGAGGCCACATCTTTGCCCATGTCGGAGGGGATTTTGACGATCTGGCTTTGATCTACCACGACTTTTTCGGCAAATGCGCCACAGGCCATGGCCTGATGCAGCACGCCACCATCGGTGGTTTCAAGAGGGCCATGATCACCGTTATAGGGCGTTTCGCAAATCGTCGGTTTGCCCGTGGCACAGGACGGGCAGGTGCCACAGGCGCGGATCAGGGTGACAACGACATCGTCGCCGATTGCGAATTTCGAGGTGGCATCGCCAAGCGCGGTAATACGCCCCGCGGCTTCGTGCCCATAGACGGCGGGCAGGGTGCCGCCCCATGCGCCCTGTGCATAGGAAATGTCGGAATGGCAGATGGCTACGGCATCAAGCGTGACTTCGATCTCACCAGATTTCGGGGCGGCAAGGCGCACGTTTTCGATGATCAATGGCGCGTTGAATTCATGGCAGACGGCGGCGCGGATGGTTTGCATAGTTTCCCCCTCGGTTTTTTAGCCAGAGTGGCGTGCGCGGGGGCGTGCCGCAAGCCACAAAACGCCGTGTTACGTCGGGTTTGGCGCATATCGGGATTGATAGCGCAGGAAAACCGCAACGCTGGCCTGGTCTTGTCGCGATTACGTTCCGGTCTCTCAACTCATTTAAGCGGCCTTTCGTTCGAAAGCCAAGGGGCTTTTACCGCCCAGCGATGAATGCCGCCGCCGTGGATTGTAGAACCCGTTGATGTATTGGAATATCGCC
>JAUZRV010000084.1 GCA_030950105.1 Rhodobacterales bacterium
ATGCTTGAGGGCGGAGTCTGCCTGAAATCAGGGGAGCGGGGTAAAACAGTCGCGAAAGCGGCCGCAAAACGGCTGGTGCCGTGAACCCGAGCGGCAATCGACAACTTCCGCATGCCGAAAGCCATGTTGTTCAGAGTTTCCTTCGGTCGCCGCTGCCATCACATAGGTCAAATCCGCATGGCCATCACCGCGCCGTGTCGGCGTACCCACAGCGATAAACACCGCATCCGCACCGGCAACCGCCATCGCGAGATCAAGCGTAAACCCAAGCCGCCCCGCCGCGACATTTTTGGTCATCAAATCCTGCAAACCCGGTTCGAAAATCGGCACTTCGCCTTGGTTCAACATATCAATTTTGGCAGGGTCTTTGTCCACACACACGACATCGTGCCCGAAATCCGAAAAACACACCCCGGAAACGAGTCCGACATAACCTGTTCCGATCATTGCTATTTTCATTGAAATTGCCTTTTTATGTAAATTTTTCACGCGTTTTGCGCTTTTGTTGCCCTACAGTCAACAACCAGCATGGTACCTGCATCGGGATATTTCCGTCATGGGGGCATAATTTCCCCTTCGCATAACCCATTTTGGGTGACTATCGCAGTTGTCCTTGCTATTTAAAGCGTCTCGCCAGAAACTTGGATCACGCGTTTGTGGCGAAGCGCACGGGACACTGAAAAGGTATGCAGCACCGCACCTTAACCCCGCCTCGTGTTTAATGCGCGGCGCTTTAAATGCTGATTTACGAGGGTGAATAAGATCAATTTGACTATAGAAAAAACAATGCTCGACGGGGTGATAATCATCACTCCAAAACGTTTCGGGGATGCGCGCGGCTTTTTTTCGGAAAGCTGGAGCAAACGTGACATGGACGGGTTAGGCCAGAATTTCAACTGGGTTCAGGACAATCATTCGCTCTCGGCCAAGGTCGGAACCGTGCGCGGTCTGCATTTCCAATCGCCCCCCCACGCGCAGGACAAATTGGTACGCTGTGGCCGCGGCGCATTATTTGATGTCGCTGTGGACATCCGCAAAGGGTCTCCCACGTTTGGAAAATGGGTCGGCGTTGAACTGAGCTTTGAAAACGGCAAGCAACTGTTGGTGCCCGCGGGGTTTCTCCATGGTTTTGTGACGCGCGTGCCTGACACCGAAATTTTCTATAAATGCACCGACTATTACGCACCCGAATGTGACGGTGCCGTTCAATACAATTGCCCGGAAATCGGCGTTGATTGGGGTTTGGGCGATATCGAACCTATGCTTTCGGAAAAGGACAAAAATGCCGCCCCGCTGGCCGGCTTCCACAGCCCATTCACCTACGAGGCGATATCAGGATGAAACTTCTGGTGACAGGTGGTGCGGGCTTTATCGGGTCGGCCGTTGTGCGCCTTGCGATTGCGCGGGGGCACAACGTTATTAATCTTGACGCCTTGACCTATGCCGCCTGTCTGGAAAATGTTGCCAGCGTCGCGCAGCACCCTGCATATACGTTTGAACATGCCGATATTCGCGACCGCGCGGCGCTTGACCGGATATTCACCAAACATAGGCCCGATGCCGTGATGCATTTGGCCGCTGAATCCCATGTTGACCGCTCCATAGACGGTCCCGGCGATTTCATCGAAACCAATATTACCGGCACTTTTAATATGCTCGAGGCCGCGCGCAAATATTGGCAAGGGGCCGGTCGCCCCGAGGGTTTTCGGTTTCACCATATCTCGACGGACGAGGTTTTCGGGTCCCTTGGCGATACTGGCCAGTTCACCGAAGACACGCCTTATGCGCCCAATTCGCCCTATTCGGCCTCCAAGGCGGCCTCGGATCATCTGGTGCGCGCTTGGGCCGAAACATATGGCTTGCCCACCGTGTTATCCAACTGTTCGAACAATTACGGGCCGTATCATTTCCCCGAAAAACTGGTTCCGGTGGTGATTATCAAAGCATTGGCAGGCGCCCCGATTCCGGTTTATGGCAAGGGCGAAAATGTGCGTGACTGGCTCTTTGTCGAAGATCACGCCGATGCGCTCCTCACGGTGCTTGAACGTGGCGCTCTCAACCGCTCTTATAATATCGGGGGCGAAAACGAGGCCCGCAATATTGATATCGTGCATAGCATTTGTGGTATTCTCGATTCTTTGCGGCCCGCGCCTGCGCCATATGCCGATCAAATCACGTTTGTAACCGACCGCCCCGGCCATGACTTGCGATATGCCATTGATCCGTCGCGAATCATTGCCGAACTCGGCTGGCATCCTTCCGTGACCCTTGCCGAGGGCCTCGGGAAAACCGTGCGGTGGTATCTCGATAACGAGGATTGGTGGCGCGCATTACAGGCCCGCGACGGGGTCGGCGACCGATTGGGTGTTAAAACATGAAAATACTGGTCTTCGGGAAAACCGGACAAGTCGCCACAGAACTTTCCCGGCAAGCCGATGTAATCGCTCTTGGGCGCGGCGACGCCGATCTCGCGGATTCTGCGGCTTGTGCTGCGATTATTGCCGCGACAAACGCCGATGCGGTGATCAATGCCGCCGCCTATACAGCCGTAGATTTGGCCGAATCCAACGCAGCGACGGCGCAAGTGATCAATGGCGATACGCCAACTGCGATGGCCGCCGCTTGCGCCCGACGCGATCTGCCCTTTGTGCATATTTCTACCGATTACGTTTTTGATGGCTCCGGCGATGCCCCTTGGCGCGTCGACGATCCAACCGGGCCGCTTGGGGTCTATGGCCGCACCAAACTTGCCGGAGAAGACGGCGTGCGCGCGGCGGGTGGCCGATATGCGATAGTGCGCACCTCGTGGGTTTTTTCGGCCCATGGTGCAAATTTTGTAAAAACCATGCTGCGCCTTGGGGCCGAACGCGATGCTCTTACGATTGTTGCCGATCAAATTGGTGGCCCAACCCCTGCCGCCGATATTGCGGCGGCGTGTCTCAAGATTGCCATTGCACTGCATCGCGACGCGGCCCTGTCCGGCACCTATCATTTTTCCGGCACCCCCGACGTAAGTTGGGCCGGTTTTGCACGCGATATTTTCGACCAATCCGGGCTTGCCGTGAACGTGCGCGATATTCCGTCATCAGACTATCCAACAGCCGCCGCACGCCCGGCAAACTCGCGCCTTGAGTGCAGCGGTATCACCCGCATATTCGGTATCAAACGCCCGAACTGGCGGTCTGGTCTGGCGTCGGTCTTGTCTGAATTGTCGCGTTAAGACGCCTTATTTACAGCGCTTTTCGGCATCTTCCAATGCGGCGGTAAAACCTGACAATGAAAACGTGTCTTTGGTATTGGTGCCACGCCCCGAACGCGCTGTTATCACCGCTTGCGCGCCGCGTTTCATCGCTGTGATGATTTTCGCGTCATCCGCAGCAGATGCCGGCCACGCCCATTCGCCTTCGGTGAACAATTCAAATTCGGTCCCGCTGATGTTGAGGTTCACGGTTGAACCGTTGGCAAAAGGATAGCCGCCGGTAAAGGTGATCTGGCCTTTTCCGCCAGCATCGGGACGAAAGAACGCCATCAACAAGATGTCACTTCGATTGACGGCAACAACGCGGCCATCTTTGGTATTCACCGATTCCTTGAACGTGGTCACGGCCCAACATTCGCGGGGATTGTTGTCCTCAAAGACACTCCAGTCGGTCTTTGCTCCGACTTGATTGGTGCTTGTTGCCTGCGCGACTGCGCCGCCTGCGAAAAACGCCATTACCGGTGCCAAAATGACCCCGATTGCAATACGTGATACCATAATGTTCAGCCTCCAAGCTGAGCTGCCTCAATTACACAATTGGTCACGTCCACCTTCTCGGCTTTTTGCGACGATTGACCATTTCCTTCTCGATGGTGCTACATTAGCCTGAATAAGACCAATAACAAAAGACCAATTGGCGGAAAATCGCACACGGCGACCCCGCTTTTCATAAAATCCGACACTTGGAGCGCAAATTTTGCCAAATTCATCCGTTCAACCCGTCCCCCTGGCCGAAATCTGGCGTGGGGAGTTTCTCGAAAGCATCCACATGGGGCATGCGGTCATTTGTGATGCTTCCGGCGATATTGTGCAGGCATGGGGCGATCCCGAATTGGTGGTATTGCCACGCTCGTCCTCAAAAATGATACAAGCGCTGCCTTTGATCGAAAGCGGCGCAGCCGATGCTTTTGGCCTCGGAGTTGAACAACTTGCGCTGTCTTGTGCCTCGCATAATGGTGCACATATCCATACCGATCGCGTGCAGGTCTGGCTTGAAATGCTTGGGCTGTCCGATGATGATTTTCGCTGCGGTCCGCAATCGCCCAACGACAAGGACGCCAACCACGAATTGATTCGCGCGCACCAGCAACCCTGCCAATATCACAACAATTGCTCGGGCAAGCACACGGGTTTCTTGACCTTGACCAAACATCTCGGCGCAGGCCCCGAATATATTGACCTCGCACACCCGTTACAGGTGGCCTGCCTGGAAGCCTTTGAAACCGTCACCGGAGAAACCAGCGCAGGCCATGTCATTGACGGCTGTTCAGCCCCGAATTTTGCCAGCTCGCTTCATGGTATGGCACGCGCAATGGCGTTTTTTGCGGCCGCCCAAGAGGGCACGGATACCCGCCAAACCGCCGCCGCACGCCTACGCACGGCGATGGCCACCTATCCTGAATTGGTCGCGGGAGAAGGCCGTGCCTGCGCCGAATTGATGCGCGCGATGGAAGGTCGCGTGGCGCTAAAAACCGGCGCCGAAGGATTTTTTATCGCGATCATTCCCGAATTGAAACTGGGCGTGGCCCTCAAAATTGCCGATGGAAACAGCCGCGGCGCCGAATGTGCGATTGCCGCCATTCTGGTCAAACTCGGGGTTCTCGAGGCCGATCACCCTGCCACTCTTAAACGCATGAACGCCCCGATCCGCAATTGGGTCGGCACCCGCACCGGCACGATCAAACCGGCGGCGGTCTTGCTCTAGGCGGTCTTGCTTTAGGCGGCTTCGTTTGGAGCACTAATAAATTGGTCGCGTTTATAGCCCTGCAAGAATAGCAGCGCCGTCAGGTCACCGTGATTGATACGCACATCACATTGCGCTGCAACGCTTGGTTTTGCGTGCAACGCAACACCCGTGCCGGCGATGCCAAGCATGCCCAGATCATTGGCGCCATCGCCCACAGCCAACACATCATTTGCGGTAAGGCCCCGTCGTTTGGTGATCTCGTTCAACGCGTCTACCTTGGCCTCTCGCCCCAAAATCGGGCGAATCACATCTCCACTAAGCTTTTGATTATCAATAACTAGTTCATTAGCACGATTTTCGTCAAACCCAAGTTGGCGCGCCACTTGGGCGGTAAACGCGGTAAACCCACCGGACACCAGCGCACAATATCCACCCGCCGCCTTCATCGTGCCAAGCAATGGTTTGGCGCCCGGCATCAAGGTAATCCGCTGCGCCAACACCTTTTTGATCACCGCCACATCAAGCCCTTTCATCAACCCGACGCGTTCGATCAAAGCGGCGTCAAAATCAAGTTCACCGTTCATGGCACGTGCGGTGATTTCTGCAACATAGGTCCCCACACCTGCTTCATCGGCCAACTCGTCAATGCACTCTTGCTGAATCATTGTGCTGTCCATATCCGCCAGCAATATCGCCTTTTTGCGCCCCTCGGACCGTTGCACAATTAGGTCAATGCCCATGCCCTGCAAATCCTGCCAAACATCCCATTGATTGTCAGGTTGGTCCACGATGTCAAATTCCACCGCTTCCATCGGCGAGAGCCAAACCGCCTTACCCCCACCCCACGCGCCGCGCAGGTTTTCAACCAATGCCGGTTCCAGATTTCGGGCCTCGGGAGACGTTAACAAAGTCGCGGTGAACATTTACAAAGTTTCCTATCGTAGTCATTTCGCGTCGCAAATAACGCTTCAAGCGGCGTAATAGCGACATTTTCCCTGTTGTGGAACCTGCTTTGCTCGCTTAAACGCGGATGTGGGACACCCTTCCCCAACGAAGGGCACATATCTGTGAGGATACCACTGATGACACTACCACAACCGGCCACGCGGCCGGAAAACCCGCGTTTTTCTTCTGGCCCTTGCGCCAAACCCCCTACATTTGAATTGACCAAATTGTCCGACGCGCCCTTGGGCCGGTCGCATCGCGCCGCCGTCGGCAAGGCCAAACTAAAGGCCGCGATTGAAGGCACCCGCGAGGTGCTCGGAATACCGGCGGATTACAAAATCGGCATCGTTCCCGCCTCTGATACCGGCGCGATGGAAATGGCGATGTGGAACCTGCTTGGCGAACGTCGCGTTGAAATGCTCGCTTGGGAAAGCTTTGGCGCGGGCTGGATCACCGACGTGGTGAAACAATTGAAACTTGATGCAATCACCAAAACCGCTGCCTATGGCGAAATCGTCGATATGGGCGCGGTCGATTACGACAATGACGTTGTTTTCACATGGAACGGCACCACCTCCGGTGTGCGCCTGCCCAATGGCGATGTGATCCCTGCCGACCGTGGCGGCCTGACAATTTGCGACGCCACTTCGGCGGCATTTGCAAGTGATCTACCTTGGAACAAACTCGATGTGACCACCTTTAGCTGGCAAAAGGTGCTCGGCGGGGAAGCGGCGCACGGGATGATCATTCT
Organism: Rhodobacterales bacterium; assembly: GCA_030950105.1. Classification (GTDB taxonomy): domain Bacteria; phylum Pseudomonadota; class Alphaproteobacteria; order Rhodobacterales; family Rhodobacteraceae; genus JAUZRV01. The sequence continues at coordinate 6,643 of JAUZRV010000084.1, forward strand.
GTCGCCACGCGCGGTTGCACGGCTTGAATCCTATACACCCGCTTGGCCTTTGCCCAAAATTTTCCGCCTTACCAAAGGTGGCAAACTTATCGACGGGATTTTTAGCGGGGCCACGATCAACACCCCGTCAATGCTCGCGGTTGAGGACTATTTGTTTGCTCTTGATTGGGCGCGCTCTATCGGCGGGTTGCAGGGTATGATTGCCCGCGCAGATGCCAATACCGCCGCGATAAGCGCGTTTGTCGACGCGAATGACTGGATCGAATTTCTAGCGATTGATCCGGCAACACGGTCCAATACATCCGTTTGCCTGAAATTCAATGATGCGCGGATCAAAAATGGGGCGGCCTTCGCCAAAGCCATCGCCAAGCGCCTTGAGGTAGAGAATATCGCCCTTGATATCGGCGCCTATCGCGACGCGCCTGCCGGTTTGCGGGTCTGGTGTGGCTCTACCGTGGAAACCGCCGATATTCTGGCCATGCTCCCGTGGCTTGCATGGGCGTTTCAATCCGAAATCATCGCGCAATAATTCAATAAACCGTCGGCTTTCGCTGTTCTAAAACGACAAGGGTCGATGGTTACACTTGCAAATAAATTCAAAAAAGGAGCCCATAACATGGCGCCCAAAGTTCTCGTATCCGATAAACTTTCCGAAACCGCTGTTCAGATTTTCCGCGACCGCGGCATCGACGTTGATTTCCAACCCGATCTTGGCAAAGACAAAGCCGCCCTGGAGGCCGTCATTGGCCAATATGATGGTCTGGCAATCCGGTCGGCCACCAAAGTCACTGAAAAAATTCTCAATGCCGCGACCAACCTCAAGGTGATCGCCCGTGCCGGGATCGGGGTGGATAACATCGACCGCGTCGCCGCCTCGAAAAAGGGTGTGATCGTTATGAACACGCCCTTTGGCAATATGATCACCACCGCAGAACACGCCATTGCAATGATGTTTTCCGTTGCGCGCCAAATCCCCGAGGCATCAACATCGACCCATGCCGGTAAGTGGGAAAAATCCAAATTTATGGGTGTTGAACTTACCAACAAGACCCTCGGCGTTATTGGCGCCGGTAATATCGGCGGCATCGTTTGCGATCGTGCGCGTGGCCTCAAGATGAAGGTCGTGGCCTACGATCCCTACCTGACACAGGAAAAAGCCGACCGCATGGGCGTTGAAAAGGTTGAACTTGACGACCTTCTTGCCCGCGCGGATTTCATCACCTTGCACGTGCCGTTCACCGATCAAACCGCCAATATCCTGTCGCGCGAAAACCTTGCCAAAACCAAAAAAGGCGTGCGAATCATCAATTGCGCCCGTGGCGGACTTGTCGACGAAGAAGCATTGGCCGAGGCCCTGAAATCGGGTCATGTCGCCGGTGCCGCCTTTGATGTGTTCAAAGTTGAACCAGCCAAAGAGAACCCGCTTTTCAACCTGCCAAACGTGGTGTGCACCCCGCATCTTGGCGCGGCCACCACCGAAGCACAGGAAAATGTGGCCGTTCAGGTCGCCGAACAAATGTCGGATTACCTGTTGACGGGTGCGGTTTCCAACGCCCTCAACATGCCGTCAGTAACCGCCGAAGAAGCCAAAATAATGGGGCCGTGGATTGATCTCGCTGGTCATCTGGGGGCCTTTATCGGGCAGATGACCGACGAACCCGTGAAGGCAATCAACATCCTTTATGATGGCTCTGCGGCGGATATGAACCTTGAGGCGCTCAACTGTGCGGCGATTGCCGGCATAATGAAAAAGGCCAATCCGGACGTGAACATGGTAAGTGCGCCGGTCATCGCCAAGGATCGCGGCATCAAAATATCAACCACAAACCAGGATAAATCCGGCGCATTTGACGGGTATGTAAAGGTAACCGTGGTCACCGACAAACGTGAACGGTCGATCGCCGGCACCGTGTTTAGCGACGGCAAGCCACGATTTATCCAGATCAAAGGCATTAACATCGACGCCGAAATCGGGCGTGACATGCTTTATACGACCAACGAAGATGTGCCAGGTATTATCGGGACTTTGGGCCTCAAACTGGGCGAAAATTCGGTCAATATCGCGAACTTTACCCTTGGTCGCGCGGCCGAAGGCGGCGAAGCGATTGCGCTTCTCTATGTTGATACACCAATCAACGGCGTGGTCGTCGACACGTTGCAAAAGACCGGCTTGTTTACGCAGGTCAAACCATTGGCTTTTGAAGTTGCCTAAGCGGTATTATTTCAAATAATCAACAACGCCGCGCTTGTCGTGCGGCGTTGTTTGGCGTTTATTAAGACGGCAACAACCGGAGCATCCGCATGTCCTCTCCCATTTATTCTGTTGGTGATATTCATGGCCAGATTGACATGCTGCACGGGGCGCTCGAGCGCATAGAACGGGACGGCGGCAAAGACGCCGAGATCGTTTTTTAGGGGATTTGGTCGACCGCGGCCCCGATAGCAAGGCGGTGATCACCCTGTTGATGGATGGTCAGGCGGCGGGGCGCAACTGGACCGTTCTCAAAGGCAATCACGACAGATTTTTCCATTTATTTTACGACACAGGTGCCCTCAATGACGGCGTTTTGCGGCCTGATCTTGATTGGTTACATCCACGGATGGGGGGCGCGGAAACCCTCGCGTCTTATGGTATCACAGCGTCAAGCGCCAAGCCCAATCACACCGAAACCCGTGCGCTCATCCCCCAATTGCACGTCGATTTCATGCGAAACCTACCGTTGACACATCGGCATGGTGATCTTCTGTTTGTGCATGCCGGAATCAAACCCGGGGTGCCGCTGGGCCAACAAATCGAGGATGATCTCATCTGGATTCGCGGGCCATTTCTAGACTATGAAGCACCGCATCCTTGGCTCATCGTGCATGGGCATACGGCCCTTGATGATCCGCAACATTTCGGCAACCGGATTGATCTGGATAGTGGCGCGGGTTACGGGCGGCCTATCACATCTGCGGTGTTCGAGGGCCGCGATTGTTATATTTTAACCGGCACCGGACGCAGGGCATTAACCCCCTAACCCGAATTATTCATGAAGCGGCGTAAATCGTTTGGCGGGCGTAGATCAAGCTGTTGAAATGTCGTATGATTTTGGTGTTGAACAAGATCATTCACCTCCAGCAGAAAATCCAGCCCGCCATGAACGACGATACACTA
>JAUZRV010000085.1 GCA_030950105.1 Rhodobacterales bacterium
AACATGAATTGGCAGGATTTCATGGATGAAACCGTGAGCAATATAGCGGTTCTGAATGGCGAAATACCGGATGTTGTTGCGGGCTTTAACGCCATGGGTAAAGCGGCCAAGATCAGCGGGGCGCTCGATGAAAAAACCAAAGAATTTATGGCGCTTGGTATTGCGATTGCCACCCGATGTGACAGTTGCATCGGGTTTCATGTGCGGTCGCTGATCCGGCTACAGGCCACCCGTGACGAATTTTGCGAAGCCTTGGCGATGGCGATGTATATGGGGGGCGGGCCGTCCTATGCCTATAGCGCCAAAGCGTTGAAAGCGTTTGATGAATTTTCAAAATAGGAGTTGAAAGATGGGAATTGACCCTCTGGAACTTACGTCGGACTTCCTGCGCAATTGTTGGTATGTGGCAGGGCGAAGTGCGGATTTTGACCGATCTCTAAAGGCGGTGAAACTGCTTGGCGAAAACGTGGTGATTTACCGCCGCATTGACGGTATAGCGGTTGCTCTGGAAGACGCGTGCCCGCATCGCAAATTGCCGCTGTCCAGCGGGTCAATTGTCGGGGATACGGTGGTTTGCGGGTATCACGGTTTGACCTTTGATTGCACAGGCCGCTGTGTGGCTGCGCCGACCCAGAAAAACGCAGTGCCAAAGCGGGCCGTGGTCCAATCCTATCCGGTCGAGGATCGTTGGGGGGTGTTGTGGATATGGATGGGCGACGCGGAATTGGCCGATACCTCTGCCATTATCGACATTCCGGATTTTGAAACGGATGGATGGGCGAGAACCGAGATCGGTGCGCTGTCGATGGCATGCAACTATTTGTATATCATAGATAATTTACTGGACCCTTCGCATGTGGCGTGGGTACACCTAACGTCATTTGCCGGGGCGGGGACCGGAGGTTTGCCATTGGATATGGAAGAATCCGGTGATCGTGTGATCGTTTCCCGCTGGATTCTGGATCAGGCACCGCCGCCTTACTATGTCAAAATGCTTCCGTTCGGGGCGCGGTGTGATCGCAAACAGCACTATGAATGTCGCGTGCCATCGACGGCAATCAACATGTCGGTCTATTGCGAAACCGGATCGGGGGGCGCGGATAAACCGTTGTCGGACACTGCATTTGTCAACGTTT
>JAUZRV010000086.1 GCA_030950105.1 Rhodobacterales bacterium
CCGTTTGCCTATCTCAAGGTCACCCTTGAAGCTATTGCATCAGGCCACCCTGTAGATTGCATTGACGAGCTAATGCCATGGGCTTTCAATCAAAGGTCAACCTGAAACCTGGACGGGGCGTGCGTTCCGCTTACGGTTAACCGGAGGTTTTAACATCCTGAACAAATTGCAGAAACCGCGCGACCCACGGGTTATCAACGGTGTTTCGTTGATGGCAAAATCCTGCAACGACATTGTGCACAACAACGCCGTCATGGGTGCCGTTTATGCCACTGCCACGGGTCATTTTGCGCGCGAACACCGTATCATCGCCAAGGTTGTCAATCCGTGCATAGTGGAATTCATGCGCCTTGCTCGGGTGCGGTGCCGCCCACGGGTGCGCGTCGGTGGCGGTATAGGCGACATACCCGCGACCTTGCGGGCGGGCGTTCATTACCGCATCACCTTGGACAACGCCGCACATCGGGTGGCTTGTTCCGTCCCAGATCATGGCGCGGCACAGATACATCAGGCCGCCACATTCGGCATAGGCGGGCAGGTCGGATTGCAATTTGGTGCGGATATCATCGCGCAGGTTTTGGTTTGCGGATAATGCGCCCATCTGGGTTTCGGGAAACCCGCCACCGATAAAAACCGCGTCGGCATCGGGAAGATGCGTGTCGGTGAACGCGTTGAACGGGATCAGGGTCGCGCCGAGATCGGTGAAGGCGTCAAGATCATCGGGGTAATAAAACCCGAACGCCGGATCACGGGCGATGGCGATGCGCAGGCCGGCGAATTTTGGGTTAGATGTGGGCAGGGCGGCGGGCGTCACGGTCGGCGCGGTTTCTGCTATTTTGAAAAGCATATCAAGGTCGACCGAGGCCCCGACGATTTCACCGATTTTTGCAATGCGGGTGGTGAGTTCATCGGTTTCGGACGGGGTGGTCAGGCCAAGGTGGCGTTCGCCAAGATCAAGGGCGCTATTGCGGGGCACGGCGCCGATCACCGGCAGGTCGGTATAGGCGGCAATGGCGGCGCGTAATTTGCCCTCGTGACGCGGGCCGCCGACCTTGTTCAGGATCACACCGGCGATGTTCACATCGGGATCAAACGCCAGATAACCGATCAACAGCGGCGCAATACCCCGGGTCATGCCGTTGCAATCAATCACCAGAATGACCGGGGTTTTCAAAGCCTTGGCAAGGGCGGCATTGGAATCCGACCCGTCAACAGCCACACCATCGTAGAGACCTTTGTTGGCTTCGATCATGGCGATATCGGCGTCTGACGCCTTGGCACAGGCAAGGGCGGAAAACTCAATCGGCGACATGGTGTTGAAATCGAGATTATAACACGGGCGCCCCGAGGCGGCATGCAGCCACATCGGGTCGATGTAATCGGGGCCTTTTTTGAAGCATTGAACCACATCGCCACGTGCCGTCAGGGCGGAAGCGAGGCCGGTGGAAATCACGGTTTTGCCCGATGATTTATGGGCGGCGGCGATGAGAAAACGCGCCATGACCTTAGGCCTTGTTGATCAGGTTTGCCTTGTCTCGTTTGGCCCAGATGTCTTCTGCCATGGCCTGCGCGGTCTCGATGCTGTCGGCGCGACCCATGGTTTTGAGGGCAATCGCCATTGACCCGGTGATCGAGGCCACGCCATAGGCGTGATCGTTTTCGCCGGACCAGACGCGGCCAAGTTCCATCGGGTCCATCACCGTATCGGCAGGTTGATGCGGATCAGCGAGCAGGGCAGGCCATGTCTCGTTCTCGTTCAAGGTGGTGCCTTGGCTGGTGGACACAACGGTGGGCTTGTTCGGGCGGCGTTCGATCTCGCCGCCTTCGCCGCGAAACACCGCCATATGCGGTTGATCAAGCAGAATGGCGGCGCCGGAATGGACCTCCATAAAACCGCGATGGAAAATGCCCTGCATCATCATCGTGGCGTTGAACGGGTTGAGCATGCGCGCGAAACTATGCACCGGCGAGCGCAGGCCAAGAATCGGGCGCAGTTGGATCAGGTCGCGCAATTTCGGGCTTAACCCTTCAAGCGGGGTATAGGCAAAATTATGGTTGCGCAGACGTTCGGCGGCATTGGTTAATGTTTCCGAAATCGGCACACCAAGGGCAACAAGGGTTTCTTGCGTATATAGGCGGCCCGGCGTGTGGCCATCGGTGCCGTGCATGAACACCCGCAGACCGGACCCCGCCAGAGCAAGCGCCGACAGAATAAACCACGGCAGTTGGATGCGTTTACCGGCATAGGACGACCAATCGATATCGACGCGGGGCATATCGGCGGGCAGATCAAAACCGCTGCGGGTGCCAAGGGTGAAACCGGCGATTTCCTCGGCGGTTTCTTCCTTGAGGCGCAGCAGCATCAGGAACGCGCCGATCTGTTCCGGCTCGGCCTCGCCACGCAGGATCATCCCCATGGATTTTTCGGCTTCGTCCAACGTCAGGGGACGGGTTTTGGTTTTTCCACGTGCCAGAATACGGACAAATGGCGAAAAGGGATGTTGTTCTTGCATGAGATCCGTCCTGAATTATGTGCGCGTTTGGTGGGTCTATCAGAAATCCGGTGCAGTGGGATCAATTTCTTCGTCGCAAAGCGTCATGGGCAGGATGCGCAATGCGACAACACCCACACCGGCGACCAACACCGCCAAGGCAACACCGCCAAGGCCGAGCGCCAGTTCATAGATGGTGGGCGTATAGCTATTGATGGTGCCGTCATAAAACGCGCTGGTCACGTCATAGCCGGGGAAGATTTCCAACGGGAAGGCCTGACCACCGATAACGATGCCATAAAGTTGGGCAAAGCCGCCAATGACAATCAGGATAGAGGCAATCATCACCTGCATTTTGGTGGTTTTCTCGGCCTTGCGCAGAAGCATGGCAACAGGAATTAAACCGCCAATCAAAACCTGACCGATCCAGAACAGCGGCGTAAATATGGTGTCACCCATCAGGATAAAGCGTTCGAAATCATGATGTTCGGTCGCATAAAGGTTCGATAAATGGCGGATAGCCGTGAAATAGAGAACCGCAGCGGCGAAAACACCAAGCAGACGCCCGAGACGTTTGATCAGATTATCGCCCAAAAACCGACCCGTAAGGGGGAAGGTGCTGCCCAAAACCAGAATGAAGAACGCCAGACCAAAGGAAAACGACATCACAATAAACATCGGGGCCATGATTGCGGCGTCATAACCGGACCGTGCCACCAGCCAGCCAAAGATAGAGCCGGTGCCGGTGGTCAGCGCCAGACGCCAGACAAAGGCGGCGGTGCCGACGATTTTGATAACTTTTTCGGACATCCCGCGGGCCATCTGGACGTAGATATAGGTGCCGACGATCACGAAGAAACCGTTATAAAGCAACATGTTCCACGCGAAAATGGATTTGAAATTATACTGGGTCATCGCGATTATCAAACGATCGGGGCGCCCCAGATCAAGCACCAGAACCGCAAGCCCGCCGAGCAGAAGGGCGATGGACAAAAGGCCGGAATACCGTGCCATCGGTTTGTTTTCGATCTTGCCGAAAACCGAGGCAATCGAGGCCACATTAAGCGCGCCAGAGGCGGCGACAATCAGGAAAATCGCGAACACATGCGGCAGGCCCCAAACGATCTGGTTGTTCATGCCGGTGACGATATGGCCGTTGTGTTCGATATAGAGGACCGAAACACCGGCGGCAGCAACAAATGCGCCCATCAGGATGGCGATCATCCAGATGGCGGGGGTCGGGGTGACTTCTTGATAGACTGTGCGGGCCATTTTGGTCTTCCTATCAGAGGTTACTGTAACGAACGCCGGTGTTCAGTCGAAGATCGTCGCGCAGGCCAACCGAGGCATAGCTTGCCAGAGCAATGGCGATGTCGCTGGTCGGATCCTTGAGATCGCCAAACATCATCGCGCCGTGGCCGGTGGCATCGCAGGCTTCGACACAGGCGGGGATGCCGCCTTCGTCAACGCGGTGCACACATAGGGTGCAACTCTCAACAGTGCCTTTGCCGCGCGGGGCGTATGATTTTTGATCTTCAAGGTCTTCGTGAATGAACGAACGCGCCTTGAACGGACAGGCCATCATGCAATAGCGACAGCCGATGCAGGTGTGTTTGTCGACCAGAACAATGCCGTCGGCCCGTTTGAACGAGGCCCCCGTAGGGCACACATCGACGCAGGGCGGTTCTTCGCAATGCTGGCACATCATCGGCATCGAAACTTCACGGCCGGTTTGTTTGTTGGTCAAATCAACCTTGCGAATCCACTGGGCATCGGTTTCGGGGTTTCCACCCATCTTCCAACCGTTCTCGACGGAGCAACCGGTAACGCAGGCGTCGCAATCTTTGGCACATTTGTTAACGTCAATCAGCAGGCCCCAACGGGTGGCCGGATTGGCCGCAGCCGACGCTTCGCCGCCAAAGGCCATGACGGTGATACCGGGGGCAAGGGTCAAGGTGACCGCAGCACCGCCCGATTTAAGGAAATCACGCCGGTTGATCTGGTCAGGGACCTTGGCCATGGTTTTCAGCGCTGGAAGTTTCATTCAGTCACCTCGTCTAGATAGGCGCTCAATGCCGCTGCATCGGGCAGGGGACGCGACAGCAGTGCTTGTGTCTCGTTCAATTCCGGCCTTGTGTTATGGCATTGAAAGCAATCAATTTTAACGGCCGCGAATTCGTGGCACGCACTGCAAAACTGACCTTCGCTATTGATCGGGATCGGCAACGCATCGGCCCCGGTCTGGACGTGGCACGCCACACATTCCTTGAGGGAATAGTCGATATCACGATTGCCATTGCGCATGGTGTCGTCGCGGTCGTGGCGCAACAATTTCATGTGGTTGATACGCATGAACGCATTGCCTTCGGGGTGCGCTTCGCCGGTTGCTTTGGGCACCACAGGCAGAAGCGCGGAATGCTCCTGTGCTGTGGCAGCCCCGCCAAACAGGCCCGCACCAAGCAGGCCAGAGAGGACCAGTATTGTTGCGAGTCTTGTTATCATCCCTCAAGACCCATTTTGATGTAACCGGATGGGCAGACATCGGCGCAGATGTGGCACCCGATACACCGTGTGTAATCGGTTTCGACATAGCGGCCCACGGTGCGATCGGATTTTTTGACCCGGTGCACAGCATCCTGCGGGCAATAAATCACGCAGTTATCGCACTCGAGGCACATACCGCAGGACATGCAGCGTTCGCCCTCTTTCTGGGCCTGTTCTTCGGAATAGGCGATGATGCGCTCTTCGAAATTGCCAAGAACGGCATCGGCGTCGATATGCACTTCGTCGCGTTGTTCGCGCGGTTCAAAGGCAAAGTGGCCTTTGTAAAGTTCGCCGTGCTTGATGATCTGTGTGGCCGACCGGTCTTCGTAGTTGTGAACCGCATAGTCTTTGTCGTCGGTGCCGCTGTCCTGAATGTGGTCATAGGGCGATGGATCTTTGCCGCGCTGGTGCAGTTCTTGCAACAAATCAAAATGCGGCACATCGAGTTTTTCGCGTTTTTCAACTTCGCCATCATCAAGGAAGTCGCTGATGGCATCTGCGGCGATACGGCCATGGCCAATCGCGGTGGTCAGAAGGTGCGGTTTAAGGATATCACCACCGGCAAAATGGTTTGGACGCTCTTTGACCTGATAGGTGGCTTCAACCGCGATGGAACCGCGCCCGTTGTCCAGTTCTTCAACGCCGGTGAAATCGCCAAACTGGCCAATCGCCGAGATGATGATATCGGCCTCCAGGTCGAATTCCGTGCCTTCAATGGCTTCGGGGCGGTTGCCCTTCATGACGCATTTGCACATTTTGAGGCCCTTGGCCAAACCATCGTCGCCCATGATAATCGACAGCGGCATAACGCCACCCTGAATGTCGACACCTTCGCGCAACGCATCTTCGCGTTCGTGTTCGGCGGCGGTCATGCCTTCAATCGGGAATAGCGATGTCAATGTGGCCGACATGCCATCGCGCACCAATGTGCCGGCAACATCATGGCCAAGGAAATCGGTGGTATCGTCTTGGCCGGTCTCGGAAATATTTCCCAAACGGCGGGCGATTGACGCCACGTCGATGGATGTATCACCACCGCCAACAACGATGACTTTTTTCGCGGTGCCAAGCACATAGCCTTCGTTGAACGCATCGAGGAATTCCACACCGTTGATACAGTTTTCGGCGTCGTCCCAGCCATCAAGTGGCAGACCACGGCCATTTTGCGCGCCAAGCGCCCAGAAAACCGCATCATAATCGGCATCCAGTTGTTCAATCGAAATATCGGTGCCCACGCGGGTGTTCATGCGCAGCTCGACTCCCATGTCGATGATCCGGCCGATTTCTTTATCAAGCATGTCACGCGGCGTCCGGTAGCCGGGAATACCGTAACGCATCATGCCGCCGAGTTTGTCATGGCTTTCAAACAGAGTGACCGCATGGCCATCTTTGCGCAGGAAAAACGCCGCTGCCAAACCGGCAGGACCACCACCGATAACGGCGATTTTGCGGCCTGTGTCGGCACCCGCCTGCGGGGCCTTTACATCGTTTTCATTGGCCCAGTCGCCAACATATTGTTCTACCGCGTTGATGCCGACGTAATCATCGACTTCGTTACGGTTACACCCTGCTTCACACGGGGCGGGGCAAACGCGGCCCATGGTTGCGGGGAACGGATTGGCCTGAACCATGCGTTCAAAGGCGTATTCCTGCCATGCCATGCCTTCGACGGCGGGTTTGTCCATGCCGCGCGCAATCGCGAGCCAGCCACGGATTTCATGACCCGATGGGCAGGACCCCTGACAAGGCGGGGTTTTGTTGATGTAAGTCGGGCACTTATACGATTTGTCTTGCGTGAAAATCTTTTCCGCCAGATCAATATCCGCTTCGGTTTCGCCGTCTTCATAGCGCCGGTAGTTGTTGTTGCCGTCCATAATGTTTCTCCCTCAACGTGAGGCCGTTTCCGGCGCTTAATCTTCTTCTTGCCCGTCAAGAATGACGGCATTTGCAACCAATTGGTGCACAGACATGATATTATCCATTTCATAGCCGTATTTTGGCATGACTTTGGAAAACTGGGTTTTGCAGATGGCGCAGATCGCGGCCATATGGGTTACGCCATGATCGGCGGTCACCTGTTGAAGCGCGGTCATCCGGGGTTTGGCCCCTTTGATCCGCAGGTCCATCAAATCATCGGTGAGCAACCCACCCCCACCGCCACAACAAAAGGTATTTTCGCGGATGGTGTCGCGTTCCATATCGTGGAAATGGTTGCACACGGCCTTCATCACTTTGCGCGGCAGATCGAATTGCCCACCGACCTGACGGCCCATGGACGATCCACGCGCCACGTTACAGCTATCGTGATAGGTCATCACAAATTCGTCGTTTTTGGATTTGTCGATCTTCAACATGCCGTCATCAATGGCGTCCGAGGTGAATTCCATGATGTGCTGCGGAATAGGATAGTTTTGATCGAGAAAATCAAACGGGCCGGCAAGGGTGTTCAGGAAGGAATAGCCCACCCGCCACGCATGGCCACATTCGCCGAAAATGATCCGCTTGACGCCCAAATCCTTGGCCGCCTGCCGGATACGCCACGATACTTCGCGCATATTTTCGTAACTGCCGATAAACATGCCGAAATTTGCCGCCTCCGAAGCGTAGGAACTTATGGTCCAGCTCACACCGGCGGCGTGGAACACTTTGGCATAGCCCAAAAGCCCGTCAATATGCGGTTCGGCAAAAAAATCGGCCGAGGGTGTAATCAGCAGAATATCGGCGCCTTGCACATCAAGCGGTAATTTGACAGCAACGCCGGTTTCATCCTCAAGATCTTCTTCCAGATCTTCGAGTGTGGCACGCAAGGCCTTGGGGTTGAGGCCAAGATTGTTACCGGTTTTCTTGAGCTTGGCAATGATCTCGTTACAGTATTTCTGACCGACGCCAACGCTATCAAGGATTTCGCGGGCGGCCATGGAAATTTCAGCAGTATCAATGCCATAGGGGCAGGCGACCGAACAACGGCGGCACTGTGAACATTGGTGATAATAGGTATACCATTCGTCCAGCACCTCTTTGGTGAGGTCACGCGCACCCACCAGCCACGGGAAATATTTCCCCGCAAATGTATAATAGCGGCGGTAAACCGAGCGGAGCAAATCCTGCCGCGCGACCGGCATGTTTTTGGGATCACCCGTGCCAAGAAAATAGTGGCACTTATCGGTGCAAGCGCCGCATTTCACGCAAGTATCAAGGTAAACCTGAAACGCGCGGTTCTTTTCGGCCAGCTCACCGATTTTGGCGATTGCGACCTCTTGCCAATTGTCCAGAAGTTCACCGGGAAAGCCAAGCGGTTCGTTGTGTTCCGGGGCGGCCTTGTAGGTGTTGGTGTCCATTGATGCGCCACATTCGATTTTGGGCATTTTGAACGGGTCACCTACCACTTTGGGGGCATCGTCAGTGTTCATGTCATGTGGTGCCATGATTATTTGCCCTCTTCTTTGGTGGGGATGCCTTCGGGCAGCGGTGGCAATTGGCTTGCCCATGCTGACAGATGGCGGAATTCGCGGGCGTTATCGACCTGTGTGCGGCTTGGTGCAAAGAACAGGCCGGGGGCGTGGATGAGTTTGCTGATCGGAAAGATGATCATCAGGATCGCGACCAATCCAAGGTGGATCAAAACGGCGGCATCGGTTGGAAGATCAAGGATCTGGAAGCGCATCAAGCCAAGGAAGAATGCCTTAACCGCGATGATATCAACCGGCAGGACGAATTTCATACCCAATCCGGTGACCCCGATGCCGATGATCAAAAGCAGCATCAGATAATCGGAAGGCGACGAGATATAGCGGATGCGTTCAACCACGATGCGGCGCGCCAACAGGCCGAGAAGACCGGCAACCATGGCAAATCCGGCATAGACCCCAAAGGGTTGGATCAATTCGACCCACCACCAGACCGGCTGGGTGAAATAGCGCAGGTGGCGCAGCAGCACGAGCAGCATACCCCAGTGAAACAGGAAGCCAAACACCCAGATCCAGCGATTGGATTTGAACAGGCTTTCGAAAAACAGAACTTCGCGACCCATGCGCAGCACGACACCTTTTTTGGTGCGCGGCGCGGGATGCACGGGAATTTTCAAGGGGGCAGGGGTGCGGGCGTATTTGGCCACTTTCATCGCGGTCCCAACGACCAGAAGAATCGTCGCAACGTAGAACAGCACTGCATATAGCGTTGACAACACTTTCATTCCTCCCAGAACGGTATCCCTTGGAATAACGAATTATCCCAAGGGTTTAGATGTATTATACGCAGCCAGTTGGCTTTGGCAGGCCGGCAATTTTACAGGCTTGCTTGGCCGGGCCATATGGGAACAACTCATACATGTATTTGTTGTTGCCGACTTCCGGGCCCATGGATTTTTTGATCGATTTGATCAGAACGCGAACCGCTGGCGCGATTTGGTATTCTTCATAGTAATCGCGCAGAAAGTTAACCACTGCCCAATGTTCTTCGCCCATTTCGATTTCTTCGGCTTTGGCGATGACTGCGCCCAATTCTGGGGTCCAGTCGGGCAGATTTGTGATGTAGCCCTCTTCGTCGGTTGCGATTTCTTGACCGTCTACTTCATAGCTCATTTTGTATTCCCTTTTCTGGAGTAGTAATTCGTTGATTGATACTTAACGTGCGTGGCTTATAGCCAGGATTGCGTTCGATCATGCGTGGCCGCCAAGTCGACAAACCCCGCATAGTCTACGGATTTTACCCCATCCATCAAACGCGCCGCATCAATGCCGCGTGCCTTAAGATCGGGAGCCAGAACAGCAAGGGTAACCCCGCCGCCCAAACCAGCCACAGCTTCGGCAAGGCCTGTGCCCGCAGAGGCGCCATAAACGCCATCTTCGATCATCAGAACCGTATCGCCCGCCTTGGCATGTGCCAAACAGCTCAAAAGTGACTGTGTGGCAAAGGGAGATTTATTGACTGTGTGTAAAGTTGCCATGATTTCCCTCAAAAACTTAAAATTACATCTTGATCAGCCATCACATCGGCCATCTCGGCGCGCGAAACGAGGCGGATGGAAGGCTTTTCGGCCCAATCATCATCTTCGTCTTCGTATTCGATGTTTTGCAGATCCTCCAACGTCAGGCCGCGCTCGGCGAGCGATTCCTTTTCGACGTAGAGTTTGGTGACTTCAAAATCGCCCAAGGCACGGAAAGTAGGGGAGAAATTTTTCAACCCGATCTCTTTGGTGTCTTGGCCTTTGGTCAATTGGAATACGCCATCATCGAGAAACGCCATTGAAACGTCCTGATCAAATGCCGCGCCAATAAGAACCACTTCGAGGCTCTCCTGTGCGTAAATCGTGCCATAGGGCGCCTTGCGATTCACGTAGAGGAATTTTTTAACTGTTTCGCTCATAATATCCCCCTAGTCGCCAAATGTTACGGTGCGGTCGGCCTGAATACCCATCTCGATGAGTTGGCCCAGACCGGAAATCCGGAAACCGTCGGCAATGTTATTGGCGTCTTTGCCTTGGCGTGTTGCCTCGTTTTCGTCCAGCAGGCCACGGCGTTGTGCTGCCGCAATACAAATCACCAGATCAAGGTCGTGCTCTTTTGCAAGGGCGGTCCATTGTTCCTGGATTTGACGGTCATCCTGCGGCGGGATCGACAGGCGTGTGCCCACATTGACCCCGTCGTGATAGAAAAACACGCGGCTGATGTCGTGACCGCCCGCGAGGGCGGCCTTGGCGAAGTTATAGGCAGTATCCGACGCTTGGTGCGTATACGGCCCTTCATTTACAACGATTCCGAATTTCATGTCTCGAAGTCCTTAGAAGTGAATATGCGCGGATGAGTTCATGGTGTTGCGCGCGCCGGTCCACGTATCAATGTGGTGTTTGGTGAACGCCAGCTCGGTCATGTCAAAGAAACGTGACCAACCGATACGTTCGATCCATTCGCCCATACGTTCCCAGTGCTTCGCATCTTTTTTGTAGGCCTGAACGATGCGCTTAACGATTGCGTTCACTTCTGGCCAATGCGGTGCATTGTTGGGCAGATTGGCAACGGCCAATTTGTGGAATGTCGGTTTGGAACGGGCGTTGGAGTGCTTGCCGCCAACCCAGATCGCGATTTTAGTGCTGTCGTCGCCGTTGATTTGCATCGGCGGGCAGGGTGGGTAACAGGCGCCACAGCAGATACATTTCTTTTCGTCGATTTCAAGTGTCGGCTTGCCGTCAACCATCGCCGGGCGGATCGCGGCCACTGGGCAACGGGCCACAACGGCAGGACGCTCACACACATTGGCCACCAGATCGTGGTTGATTTTTGGCGGCTTGGTGTATTGCACGTTGATCGCGATATCACCTTGGCCACCACAGTTGATTTGGCAGCAAGATGTGGTGATCCGCACGCGGTTCGGCATTTTTTCCTGAATAAACTCATCGTGGAGCATATCCATCAGACCCTTGACAACACCCGAGGCATCGGTGCCCGGAATGTCACAGTGGAGCCAACCCTGCGTGTGGGAAATCATCGTAACAGATGCACCGGTGCCACCAATCGGGAAACCTTCTTCGCCAAGCGCGTCAATCAACGGCTGAACTTTGGCTTCGTCGGTGACCATATATTCGATGTTCGAACGGGTGGTGAAACGGATGTGACCGTCGGCAAATTTATCGCCAATGTCGGCAAGGGTGCGGATGGTGTAAACGTCCATCTGGCGCTGTGTACCGGCACGGATGGTGAATACTTCGTCGCCGGATTTGGCAACGTGACGCAGAACACCGGGGCGGGGACGATCATGATAATCCCATGCGCCGTGATTTTTCACTAGTGTCGGGTGCATATATTGAATGTGATCCGGAACACCGACTTCATCAGGGGTTCTAGGTTTTACGGATTCTGCTGACATGTTTCTCTCCCTTACTCTGGCGAACGTTCTCCAGAGTCTTCCAATTTCGATAAATTGCGCACCGCATTAAATGCGATGCGCGTTAGATTTATTCGCCGGCGACAGTCAGGCCCGCTTCAAGCGCTTTACGCTCGAACCATTTGGCCGCTTCGATGTCAAAATCATCGGTGCGCACATAGCTCGACGTCCGCGGATGGTTGACCATGTTTGGATCGGCTTCGACGCCAACCGCTTCGAGGAAGGCAGGAACGCCAATCCGGTCGATACATTCACCAATCCGCTCATGCTCAAGCGCGTTATCGGCAAAGAACTCAATGCAGGTTTCGGCAAATTCTTCGAGTTTTTCGTAATCTTCATCGGTGTCGAGTTTCATGAAAGGGATAATCATTGTCCCCATCAAATCGCCAACTTTCAACGACCGTTTGCCGCCGATCATAACCGAAACACCTTTGTCGTCGCCGGGCGACAATGCTTTGGTCATCACGTTGATACAGTGCATGCAGCGCACGCATGATTTGTTGTCGATATCCAGTGTATCATCGTCATTCAACGACAAGGCACGGGTTGGACACATGGAAATCACGGTGTCGATCATGTATTTGCGACCGACGTTTGCAACGTGCTCTTTCACTCTTTCCTGATTGACCTTGATGTCATCGCGCCATGTGCCGATCACGGCGAAATCCGCGCGGTGAATGGCATTTACGCAGTCATTGCCACAGCCCGAAAATTTGAATTTGAATTTATAGGGCAGGGATGGACGGTGCATTTCATCCAAAAACTGGTTGATGATGCCGCGGTGGGCGCGCGCTTCATCATAGCAGGAATGTTCGCAACGGGCCGCACCAACGCAGCTCATCGAGGTGCGCAAGGCCGGACCGGCACCGCCGAGATCGAAACCGATTTTGTTCAGCGCATCAAACGCCTTTTGGGTGTTCTCGGTTGTGCACCCCTGGAACATGATATCGCCGGATTGGCCGTGGAACGCGATCAGGCCGGAGCCGTGTTCTTCCCAGATGTCACACATCTGGCGCAGCAATTCGGTTGTATAGTGAAATCCGGGAGGCGGCATAACGCGCAATGTGTGGAATTCTTTGGATTCGGGGTATTCTTCGCCAACTTCGGAATACCGTGGAATGATGCCGCCGCCATAGCCGTAAACCGACACAACGCCACCCTTCCAATATCCTTTACGGTTCTCGTAGGATTTGTTGAGCTGACCCATGAGGTCATTCATCATGGGCGCGTATTTGGCATCCTTGGTGTCACGGAGACGTTTGAGACCGGTAACAAAACTTGGCCAGGGGCCGTCTTCCAATTGGTCAAGCATCGGGGTTGCGTGAATATCACCTTTACCTTTTGGTTCGCCGTCTTTCATGTGTCGTCTCCCTGTTTGTCGCGCTTCTAGTGCCGGTATCGGCCAATATCGGAAGGAGTGCTTCCGCTCCATGGTCTACATTCTGTGTTGAGGACGCCAGCGCATTTGCACTCTCCCCGGATTGTAGATTTGGTAAATCTTACAAACCAATATCGGGCGTCTTCGTTACCATAAGAATAAATTACATTTCTTGAATGTAAAGATAAACGTGCATTGATTTTTGTTTTCAGGTTATAAATATAGCAATAACTGCATATGAAGGTAACTATAGCACCATTTTAACGCGGTTCCAAACCGGGGAGGCACCAAACCATGGCGAATTCGGATATTCATTTTCCTGACGATTCTTGTTGGAATTTAGATGACGACGCCGCTTATTTGGCATGGCGGCGGGTAAAACTTGATCAAGCCTCTGGATTGGTTGAACAATCTACTCCTGTGGTAATCGGGGATATGGGGGCGCTAACATCGGTTGAACGGGCGGCTTTGATGGCGCGCTGTGCGGTTTCCAATGGCGTGCTTTACCGCGAACAAACCCCGACACAAGACGAAAGTTCCATGTCTGCCAAGCTGCGGCAATTTGCCAATGCGCTTGGGCTTCAAATCGCCGAGAAACACCGTTCGGCGGGCCAAGACGGGGTTGTTGCCCTTCAAGTATCAGAATCACTGCGGCAAAAAAGATACATTCCATACTCATCAAAAAAGATGAATTGGCACACCGATGGCTACTACAATGCGCCGGATCAAAAAATTCGCGCGATGGTTCTGCATTGTGTGCGTGCCGCGAATGATGGCGGCGTTAATCAATTCCTCGATAACGAGATCGCCTATATTCGCCTGCGCGATGAAAATCCTGACTATATAAGGGCGCTCATGCACCCGCAGGCGATGACCATTCCCGCCAATGAAGAACCCGACGGCGACAATCGCCCGGCGAGCATCGGGCCGGTGTTTGCGGTTGATCCCCTTACCGACACCCTCGAGATGCGCTATACGGCGCGCACCCGTTCCATTGCATGGCGCGACGATGCCGCCACCCGCGCCGCGGTTGATTTTCTGACCGGATTGCTCGGCTCGGACGACCCGTTGATCCAGACGGTTAAAATGCAGGCGGGCACCGGAATATTATGCAATAATTCGCTGCACAACCGCACCGGATTTGACGGTGATACCCCCGAAAACAGCGCCCGTCTTATGATGCGTGTGCGGTTTCACAATCGTATATCAAAAGACTGAACCCAAGGAGACTTTGACAATGGCAAAACTAAGCGATCTGATTATCGGACACCCCGAGGTGGATAAATTCGCCCAGCTCGAAAAACTTGTGGCCCACGCGGGCGAATCGGGCGAAATGTTCATCGAGTTCGACGTAAAACCGGATTACCGCGATACGCCGAAAAAATGGGAATGGCGGCTTGAAACCGTATTTGCACGGGGCCTTAAATATGATTGAAGAAAAAATCACCGACATCGCGAATTACGAATTCCCGATGAAAAAACTGGCGACGTTGAAAGATGTCGACTTTGGCAATGGCACGCATTTTTTGCGGGTCACATTGCGCGAACAACGCCGGTTTACCATCTTTGATCTTGATCCGGTCAGCGCCGAAAAATTCGGTCAGCAGCTTGTGGATTGGGCCAAGGCGCAAAATGGTTAAGTTACAGAATAGACAAGATTGAGAGAACGACATGGACCACCTGCCGATATTCCTCGATGTTCGAGGCAAGAAAGTCATCGTTGATGGCGGCACCACTGTGGCCGCACGCCGCGTTGAGCGCGCGCTAAGTGCAGGCGCCGATGTGCATGTCTATGGCACGGTTTTTTGCGATGAATTTCAACCCTTTGCAGGAAATTCCGATCTCACCTGTCACAAACGCCCGTTGGTGGCCGATGATTTTACCGGCGCGATTATCGCCTATGGCGCCTCCGAGGACGACGCGCGCGATGCCCATCTTTATGCCTTGGCCAAGGCGGCGCATGTTTTGGTCAATGTGGCCGATGTGTCGCAATATTGCGATTTCATCACCCCGTCGGTGGTCGATCGTTCGCCGCTTGTCGTCGCGATTTCTTCGGGCGGCACTGCCCCCGTGATCGCGCGGATTTTGCGCGCCCGCATCGAGAGCCTTCTGCCGCCTGCCTATGGCCGTATGGCGCAATTTCTCGGTGGATTTCGCGACAAAGTGTTGGACGGTATCAAAATCACCCGCGCCAGACGCCGGTTTTGGGAGGACATGATAGAAGGGCCGGTTGGCGACCAATTTCTCGCGGGGGATATTAAAGGGGCCGAGGCGCATTTGACCCAAGCCCTCGAAGCTGTCGGTGACGGCAGCGAATTGGCGCAAAAAGGCGAGGTTTTCCTTGTCGGGGCGGGGCCGGGCGATCCCGATCTGCTTACCTTTCGTGCCTTGCGCCTGATGCAACGGGCCGATGTTGTTCTCTATGATCGCTTGGTCGGCAAAGAGATTGTCGAGTTGATCCGCCGTGACGCCGAACGGATTTATGTCGGCAAACGCCCCGATCACCACGCCATGCAGCAAGAGGAAATTTCCCTGCTGATGGTTAAACTCGCCAAAGAGGGCAAGCGGGTGCTGCGTCTCAAAGGGGGGGATCCGTTTATTTTCGGGCGTGGCGGTGAAGAAATCGAAATTCTGGCCGAAAACGAGGTGCCGTTTCAGGTGGTGCCCGGTATTACCGCCGCATCGGGGTGTTCGACCTATTCGGGTATTCCGCTCACCCATCGTGATTATGCGCAATCTTGCCATTTCATCACCGCGCATGGCCGTGACGGGGTGCTTGATCTGGATTGGGACGTGTTGTTGCGACCCAATCAAACGGTGGCGATCTATATGGGCCTGTCCAGCCTGCGGTTCATGACCGAAGAATTTCAACGCCGCGGGGTGAACCCGGAAACCCCCGCCGCGATTATCGACAACGGCACGCGGCCAAATCAACGCGTTCTCACCGGCACCATTGGCGATCTCTATGAAAAAGCCATGGCCGAGGAATTCAAAGGTCCCTCGATCATTATCATCGGTGGCGTGGTCAAATTGCGCGACAAATTGAAATGGTTCACCGAAGATCCCAAGGGCAAGTTTTCGATGTCTCTGGTGCCGCAAGGAACTTTGTAACCGCGGCATTTAGCCCGAATTATTCATCAGCCTCCGGGTATTTCCTTCCGGCGCACTGGATCGGCCGGGTTGACGGCGGCGTTTTGAACTGAGTTTAGAGTGTGCGTTGAAGGTTGATATCTGGGGGTGTTCGGGCGGCTGATGCCG
>JAUZRV010000087.1 GCA_030950105.1 Rhodobacterales bacterium
AGAAAAAACTCGCGCTTGGTCCGCTTCTTCTTGTAGGCCTGCTCAAGTGACGAAAAACTCTGCTGTTTCAATGCCAATTCTCCCGTAAGTGCTGCCAGAATTATAGCACGGAAATCAGGGCTTTGTTCAGAGATTCCCTAGAGCAACGGCCAGATTGGGAATTTTCGGTTTTTGATGTCACCAACGGGGTGTTTCCGCAGGATGTAACTGCGTTTGACGGGGTTATGATCGGCGGCAGTCCGGCCTCGGTAATGGCCGGGGCGGACTGGGTATCGACGCTAGAAGTGTTGATCCGCGAGATAGTGGCGGCGCGGATTCCGGTATTTGGCGCCTGCTTTGGGCATCAGGTGATTGCGCAAGCGCTCGGTGGGCGGCTTGGGTATAATTCCGACGGGTGGAGCTTTGGGCGCGTTTTAACCGAAGTGGTGGCAACCCTGCCGTGGATGACGAACGTGCCGGAGGTAATGAACCTCTATTCTGCGCATAAAGAACAGGTGATTGAAGTGCCTGAAGGGGCGCAAATCTGGTCCAAAACTGTGGGCTGTCCGGTGGGTGGTTTGGCGATTGGGAGTCATGTGTTTACCACCGAATACCACCCGGAAATGTCGCCCGAGTTCATCGCAGCCCTTGTTGAAGAATTGGCAGATGTCGTGGGGGCGGATGTCACGGCGCGCGCGCGTGCTTCTTTGGCTATTGATGCCGATCGCGCCCTTATGGGGGATTGGATTGCGCGGTTCTTTGAAGGAGCAGGATAGGTTTCTTTTTCGCGAAAATATCCCCGCCGGAGGCTCTTACTCTTTTGGTTCGCCCAAAAACTTTTAGCCTCCGGCGGGGATATTTGCACGAAAAAGAAACGGAATTCAGCTCAGCGCGGCCAATAGATCAAGTGCGGTAACCTGATCAAAATGAACGTGACGGGCCATCATTTCTTCGGCGGCGTCTGCATCACGATTGGTGATTAGACCGGCAATGGCGCGGTGGTCGCGGGCCGATGTGGTGATCGCGTCGCCGTAATGATACCGCGCTCGATAATAGGCCATTAGTTTGCGCGCGTTGGTTTTGATCATTTCGAGAAGGAACGGATTTCCTGCGGCTTGTGCGATAACACGATGAAATTGCAGGTTTAACTGGTAATAGGCGTCGGCGTTTGTGTCGCCATATTGGGTGGCGTGCGCCTCGCAATCAGCCACGGCGTTTTCCAAAGCTTCGGCATGGGTTTTGGATAGGCGGCGCGCGGCAAGGCCGGCGGCTTGGCCTTCGAGTTTGGCGTGGACTTCGAGAATGGCGAGGAATTCTTCGAGGGTGGGGCGGAACACCACAGCCCCTTTACGTGGTTCGCGCTTGATCAAACCGGCGGTTTCGAGTTGGATCAACGCTTCTCGCAGCGGGGTGCGCGACACGTTATGCGCCGCGATCAGGGTCTTTTCCTCAATCAGATCGCCGGGGTTGAGGACACCGCTTTCGATATCTTCAAGGATTGCGTTGATAATTGTCTCGGTTTGACCGGACATTTATGTCGTCGCCTTTTTCCAATGAGCCATTTTGGCGCGCGCGGCATTGGCCAACATCAAAACGTCAATCCCGACAGCGAGGAATTGCGCGCCCCAATCAAGATAGCGTTTGGCAGCCGCATCGTCCACGGCAAGGCAACCGGCGGCCTTGCCCGAGGCGGCGATGCGGGTGAGCGCATCTTTGATGGCGGCCTGCACTTCGGGGGCCTCGGTGTTGCCGGGGTATCCCATATCAACCGCAAGGTCAGAGGGGCCGATAAAGACGCCATCGATACCGTCAAGCGTAAGGATTTCATCAAGGGCCGCAAGGCCCGCGCGCGATTCCAGTTGGACAAGAAGGCAGACCTGATCGTTGGCGGTTTCAACGTATTCGGTAATTTGCGAGAACAATGTGGCGCGGGCCAGCGCAGCACCGGACCCCCGCACGCCTTCGGGAGGATAGCGCATGGAACGGGCATGGGCGCGGGCCTGATCGGCGCTTTCTACCATGGGAATCAACAAGGTTTGTGCCCCGATATCAAGGGCTTGCTTGATCGGGGCATCGCCACCTTCGGGCAGGCGGATGATCGGGTGCGAGGCGGAGGCCGATATGACCTGCACCTGCGCCGATATGGAGCGCAGATCATTCGGAGCGTGTTCGCCATCAATCAGCAACCAGTCAAAACCGGCAGTTGCGGTGATTTCGGTGGCGTAGGCATCGCCGAAACCGGCCCAGCAGCCGATCTGGATATTGCCATGTTTCAAGGCGGCTTTGAATGTGTTGACGGGCGCGGCCATGATGTGTCCTTTTATAGGGTTGCGGCGATTTCGATGATCACATCGTAAGCGGTATCGATGTCGTCCTGCGTGGTTTCAAATTGCCCCGTCTGGAAGCGAATGACAAGGTGTCCGTTCACCAGCGTTTGGGTCAGGTAAATGCGGCCATCGTCGTTGATCGCATTCAGCAGCCGTTGGTTCAGGTCGTCAAGATCGGTATTTTCGCGCGAATAGCGGAAGGTGAATAGCGAGAGCACCGGATCGGTGATGATTTCAAAATCGGGATGGGCGGCGAGGCGCGTCGCGAGGGCGTGGGACCATGCAACATGGTTGCGGATCATAACGCGCAGCCCGTCGAGACCATAGGCGCGCAGCAGGAACCAAAGTTTGAGGGCGCGAAACCGGCGGCCAAGCGGGATTGACCATTCGGAATAATTGATCACGCCGTCTTTGCCGTGAGTTTTCAAATATTCGGGTTTGATCGCCAATGTGCGGGTGAGGTTTTCGGGGGATTTGATAAAATGCGCGGACAGATCAAATTGGGTGCCGAGCCATTTATGCGGGTTGAACACCACGGAATCGGCGTCTTCGATCCCGTCCCACAGCGTGCGAAATTCGGGGCAGATCATCGCGGAACCGGCCCATGCAGCATCGACATGGGTGTAGAGGTCATGGTGTTTTGCGACGGCGCAGGTGGATTTGATGTCGTCGCACCCGCCGGTGCCGGTGCCCCCCGTGCAGGCGATGATGCCGATGGGCAGATATCCGGCCGCTTTGTCGGCGATAATGGCGGCGTTCAATGCGTCGGTGTCCATGGCGCGCAGCGGCCCGTGCGTCGGAATCCGCACGAGGTTTGCAGCCCCGATTCCGGCGATCCAGATGGCACGGTCTATCGAGGTGTGGACTTCGTTGGAGCAATAGACGCGCAGGGTTTTCTGGGTGGCGAGGCCCTGTTGGTTGCCTTGCCAATCAAGCGCGCGTTCGCGCATGGTGAGAACCGCGGCGAGGGTGGCCGAGCTTGCGCTATCTTGGATAACGCCAGAGAAATCGGATGGTAAATCAATGGCTTGACGGAGCCAGTCGATCATGCGGGTTTCCATTTCAGTGGCCGCTGGCGAGGTCTGCCACAGCATACATTGCGGGGCCATCGCGGTGATCAGATTGTCGGCAAGAACTGCGGCTGGCGAGGCGTTTGAGGCGAAATAGGCAAAGAAACGCGGGTGTTGCCAATGGGTGATACCGGGCATGACGATGGATTCAAAATCGGCGATGATTTCATCCATCGGTTGCGGTTGTTCTGGAGGGGACGCGGGAAGTTGGGCAATGATTTCGCCGGGTTTCACCTGCGAGCGCACCGGAAGTTTGCGGATGTTTGCGTGGTAATCCGCCGCCCAGTTGGCTGCCCATTTGCCCCATTTTGGGAAATCTTTCCATTGCATTTTGAGTGCCTCCGCCGAATGTTGTTAACATGTAAACTAACGGCGGAAGCTATGACAGGCAAGGTGTATTATGTGCGGGCCTTGGCGGCTTCCAGGGCGGCCTTCAACACCTCTGGATCGCCGATGTGATTGGCGAGGACCAGAAGCAGGCGGGCGTTGTAGGCGTCGCTTTGCGGTTTGGTCAGGCCATCGTGGGCGGCCAGAAGATCGGCGTAGAAATCATCGGCGTGCTCGATATTCGGGGTGAGGGTGATATGGGTCATTGTGTTTACTCCTTACCGATTGCGGTGCGGATCGCGGCGCGCATAGCGGTTTCGTTATAGGTGTCCCAGCGCGCGGCGACGTGTTGGTCGGGGCGGATCAGGTAGATGCCGTTGCTTGCTTCGTCAAGATAACGCTCGTGCAACGCGCCGGTGGGATCATCGGATGTCGACAGGGCGAGGCGGGTGGCGGTGATGCCGGCCTCGGTGAGAGTGTCGGGGGCATCGGTATCGATGGTCAGAATGGTGAATTTATCGCCAAGCATATCAAGGAGATAGCCGGTTTTGAGCTTCACATCCACACAGGGTGATCCGACGCGGGTGCGTTCAGGCCCGCCGAGTTCATCGGGACCGTTGAGCGACGAGCCGTCATAGGTGCAGGGCACCGAGAGGCGACCGGAATTGACCAGAGGGCGGGCGAATTCATGCTGTTCCGACAGATCCAGAACCGCGTCGCGCAGGATGCGGGACATTTCGGATTTGGGCGTGATGAAATCGGTGGAGCGGGTCGAATTGAGGATGTTTTCATCAGCACCGTAAACGCGTTCATCGCTGTAGGTATCAAGGAGCGACGCATCAGCCGTGCCGTCGATCACCAGTTTGAGCTTCCACGCCAAATTGTCGGTGTCTTGCAGGCCGCTGTTGGCCCCGCGTGCACCGAAAGGCGAAACCTGATGGGCAGCGTCACCGGCAAAAAGCGTGCGGCCATAACGGAACCTGTCCATGCGGCGGCATTGGAAGGTGTAGATCGACACCCATTCAAGTTCAAATTCGGCGTCGTCTCCGAGCATCGCCTTGAGACGGGGAATGACGTTTTCGGGCTTCTTTTCTTCTTCTTTGTCGATGTCCCAACCAAGTTGCAGATCAATGCGCCAGACGTCGTCGGGCTGTTTGTGCAGCAGCGCGGATTGGCCTTTGTTAAAGGGCGGATCGAACCAGAACCAGCGCTCGGTCGGGAAGTCGGCCTTCATGATCACATCGGCAATCAGGAAGTTATCTTCAAAAACGCGGCCATCAAAATCAAGGCCAAGCATGCGGCGGGTGGGGGAGTTGGCCCCGTCAGCCGCGATCAGCCAGTCGGCTTCGAGGTTATAAGGACCATCGGGGGTGTCGATTTCAAGCGTGACGTGGGTGTCGTGGGCACCGATCGCATCCACGCGGTTTTTGCCGCGGATTTCGATGGGTTTGCCCTCGGCCTGTAGGGCGAACACGCGGTCGACCATATATTCTTCGAAATAATATTGTTGCAGGTTGATGAAAGCGGGATTTTTGTGGCCTTCTTCTTCCAGTAAATCAAAGGTGTAGACGTTTTTTTCGCCAAAAAACACGCGGCCTTTGTTCCAGAGTTCGCCTTTGTCGACCATGGGGGCACCGCAGCCGAGCCGGTCGAGAATTTCCAGCGGGCGTTTGGCGAAACAGATCGCGCGGGAGCCGAATGATACCTTGTCGTTGTCGTCCAGAATGACCACGGGAATATCCTGTTGAGCAAGATCAATTGCTGCGCCAAGGCCAATAGGCCCGGCGCCAATGATAACCACGGGGCGACGCACCGGCGTGACCTCGTCCTGATCGGGGTGGCGGGCATAAGGATACATCGGGACTTCGAATATTTTATTCATCGGGTGGCTCCGTTCACGTATGGTTTCGTTTTCGGCGGTGTCTTGGTGTTGGGGGACCTTCCCCCCGGATTGGGGGAAAGGTCGGGGGAAAGTCGAAAAGGTCGGTTTAGCCTTGCAATGCGTCCCACATTTCGATGTCGCGCTGGGCGGTCCAGATGCGGGGGGTGTCGATGCCGCGGGCTTCGTCGTAAGCGCGGGCGACATTGAAAGGCAGGCAATGTTCGTAGATGGCAAAGTCGGAGAATTTCGGATCACATTCTTCGCGCACCGCGTCCCATGCGTCTTTTAATGTGCCGTTACGGGCGGCAACGCGTGCGGCGGGGGCGTAGGTGCTGTTGACGAAATCGCGGGTGGAAGCGATGGCTTTGCCGACCATTTCCTTGCCGACAAGCGCGTCGCCACGGCCCGGTGCGATGGCATCGACATCAAAGGACGCGATGTTATCTAATGTGTTGCCCCAGTCGCCAAAGTGACCATCGCCGCAATAGCAGGCGGAGTGGTATTCAACGATGTCGCCGGTGAACATGACGTTTTCATCAGGCACATGGATGACGATATCGCCCGCTGTGTGGGCGCGCCCCAAATGCATCAAATCAATGCGGCGGTTGCCAAGATAGACGGTCATATCTTCGGAAAATGTGGTGGTGGGCCATGTCAGGCCGGGGATCGATTCGTGGCCCTGGAACAGGCGGGGGAAGCGTTGGAATTCGCTATCCCAGTCTTCTTGGCCGCGCTCAACCACCATGGCGCGCGCCGTGTCGCCCATGATGATTTGATCGGCGTTATAGGCCGATGCACCAAGCACGCGCACGGCGTGGTAGTGCGATAGCACCACGTGGGAAATCGGTTTGTCGGTGACGGTGCGGATTTTTTCGATGACCATTTCGGCCATGCGCGGTGTTGCCTGTGCATCAATGATCATCACCGAGTCGTCGCCAATGATGACGCCGGTGTTTGGATCGCCTTCGGCAGTAAAGGCCCAGAGGTCTTTGCCAACTTCAGTGAAGGAGATTTTCTTGTCTTCCATGTCGCCTTGGGATGCGAATGCTTTTGCCATTTTTTATGTCCTTTGTTCGTTTGCGCGTTTCGAGAGGCCGGAGCCTCCGGCGGGAGTATTTAGTGCAAGATGAAATGCGGGGGGTTAATCCGCAAACGGGGTGTCGAGGGCGGGAAGGATTTTTCCGACGCAATCGCC
This sequence comes from Rhodobacterales bacterium, assembly GCA_030950105.1. Lineage (GTDB taxonomy): Bacteria > Pseudomonadota > Alphaproteobacteria > Rhodobacterales > Rhodobacteraceae > JAUZRV01. The sequence continues at coordinate 6,781 of JAUZRV010000087.1, forward strand.
AAAGCCGATTTTGAAGCCGTTGCCTTGGGCGTGGCCGCGTAATGTCAGGGTATCGCCGTCTTCGATAAAGCCGCGTTGGTCGCCGTTGTTGAGGGTGAAAGGTTCGCGGGTGGCCCATGACAGTTCCATCAGCGAGCCGTATTCGGATTTGGTCGGGCCGGAGATGGTGCCCGAGCCGAGCAGGTCGCCGCCGTTCATTTCACAGCCACCGATAGAGTGGTGGCAAAGCTGTTGGGCCGCCGAGTAATACATGCGCGAATAGTTGGTTTTTGAAAGCGATGTAGGGGTGTCGGCGTTTTCCGGCTGCATCAGGACCTCGAGGTGGATGTCGTAGAGGCCGGGTTTTTCTTCGTTCAGGTAAGGCAGCAGGTCGACTTCGCGGTCCGGTGTCGAGGTGCGGAAGTCTTCGAGGGCGGCGGCGGTGACGATCCACGGAGATATCGAGGTTCCGAATGCCTTGCCCTGGAACGGGCCGAGGGGTTGGTATTCCCAGCCCTGAATATCGCGGGCCGACCAGTCGTTGAGCAGCACGTAGCCGAAGATCATCGCGTCGGCTTGGGCGACGGATACGGGTTGACCAAGTGTGGAGCCGGTGCCGACGATGGCGCCCAGTTCCAGTTCGATGTCGAGGCGTTTGGTCGGGCCGAAGGAGGGCATTTGGGCATCCGGCGCCTTGGTTTGGCCCAAGGGGCGGCGGATATCGGTGCCGGAAACCACGACCGATGAGGCGCGGCCATTGTAGCCAATCGGGATATGCAGCCAGTTGGCGGGCAGATCGGGCGAGCCGCGCAGAATTGCGCCCATGTTTTTGGCGTGCTGCATACCGGCGTAGAAATCGGTGTATTCCGAGACGGCGAACGGCATATGCAAGGTGGCGGTGTCGCGGCCAACGAGGTGCGGTTCAACGAGGGATTGATCGGCTGATCCCTCGGCAAGCAGCGCGGTGAGGCGGGCGCGCAAGGCGGCCCAGGCGGCGGGGCCGAGATCCATAACGTCGTTCCAGAACGGCACGTCAAAGACCGGGCCGCCGGTCAGATCGACGAGGCCGAATTCTTCCATAGCGGCCATGTCGAGGATCATATCACCGATGGCGACGCCACAACGTGCGCCGTCATCGTCAGGGGTGGAGAACACGCCGTAGGGCAGGTTGTTGAGCGGGAAGTCGGTGTCGGCGGTATTGGCCGAGGCGACCCATGATTTGAGCAGTGTCATATGGTTTTCCTAAGTGTTCGCGAGTTTGTTTTTACCGGGGGTGCCGTCGAATTTCTTTTCGATATCGGTCCAGCAGTCGATGTAATCATCCTGTAGCGGGGCCGTGTTGGCGGCAAAAGGCGTAAGATGTTGCGGAAAGCGGGTTTCGATCATGAACGACATGGTGTTTTCCAGTTTCTGTGGCCCGAGGTTGGCATTGCTTGCCCCTTCGAAGGCGTTTTTATCGGGGCCGTGGGGCAGCATCATGTTGTGCAAAGACATGCCGCCGGGAATGAACCCTTTGGGTTTGGCGTCGTATTGGCCGTAGATGTTGCCCATCAGTTCGGACATGATGTTTTTGTGATACCACGGCGGGCGAAAGGTGTCTTCGGCGACCATCCAGCGTTCGCGAAACAGCACGAAATCAATGTTTGCGGTGCCCTCTTGTCCCGAGGGGGCGGTGAGGACGGTGAAGATCGACGGGTCGGGGTGGTCAAACAGGATCGCGCCGACGGGGCAATAATCGCGCAGATCGTATTTGACCGGCGCGTAATTGCCGTGCCATGCGACCACATCAAGGGGTGAATGGCCGATGCGGGTTTGGTGGAACTGGCCACACCATTTTATGGTGACGGTGGACGGCGTTTCACGGTCTTCAAAGGCGGCCACGGGGGATTTGAAATCGCGCGGGTTGGCCATGCAATTGGCCCCGATGGGACCGCGGCCGGGCAGGGCGAACTTCTGACCGTAGTTTTCGCAGACAAATCCGCGGGCGGGGCCTTCTATCACTTCGACACGGAACACGAGGCCGCGCGGGATGATCGCGATTTCTTTGGGTTCTATGTCGATCACACCAAGTTCGGTCGCGAATCGCAGGCGGCCTTCTTGCGGGATGATCAACATTTCGCTGTCGGCGGAGAAGAAATAGTCATCAACCATGGAATGCGTGGCGAGGTAAACATGGGTGGCCATGCCGACCTGTGTATTGACGTCGCCCGCCGTGGTCATGGTGCGCATGCCGGTGATAAATGTGGTTCCATCGTCGCTATGAGGCAGCGGATCCCAGCGGTATTGGCCGAGCGAAACCACGTCGGGGTCAATGCAAGGGGCCGATTTCCACAGCGGCATGTCTATTTTTCCGTAGCGATGAGAATGCTTTACCGACGGGCGGATGCGATAGCACCACGTGCGTTCGTTTTGATGGGCGGGGGCGGTAAACGCGGTGCCCGAGAGCTGTTCACCATAGAGGCCGTAATTGCATTTTTGCGGGGAATTCATGCCAACGGGCAGGGCACCGGGCAGGGCCTCGGTTTCGAAATCATTGCCAAATCCGGGCATATAGCCGGGGGTGATGCCGACGGGTGTTTGGGCCGTAGTAAGGCCGTGAGTGGTCTGGGGTTTCATTGCGCGCTCCTCTATAGTAGTTGCGGAGTTAACAGTTGATTATGTAACTAACAATATCGGGAGCGCGACCAAATGGAAAAAGATGACTTTGATTTGCAGAATTTCCTGCCCTACCTGTTGAATCAGGCCGCAGAGGAAAGCAGCCTCGCGTTTCAGAAGATATACAAGGACCGTTACGGGATTTTGCGCACCGAATGGCGGGTGTTGTTTCACCTCGGAATTTACGGGCGGATGACGGCGAGCGAGATTGGCGATCGCTCGAAAATGCACAAGACCAAGATTAGCCGCGCAGTGCAGAAATTGACCGAACGGCGGTTTTTGACGCGGGCGCGCGATGATGGTGACCGGCGGGTGGAGCATCTTGAATTAACAACGGCGGGGGAAGCGGCCTATCGCGATCTGCGCGGGATTGCCGAGGTGTATAACGGGAGGCTGGATGATGGATTTAGCGATGAGGAAATGCGGGTTTTGCGGGTGGCGTTGCGGAAATTGGCGGGGATGGGGTAGGGGAGATGAAGGGGATGCGGGTGATTTGAGCGCATATTTACGCTGTCTGCAGTATTGATGGATTTCATGTAGCCTACGAAAACGGTGGAATGGATGACATAAAGACAATGATATTTTTTCTGTTTTTGATCCCAACGATTTTGATCTCGATGTTTGTATTTTTGGCCATTGGTTTTGTAGGGTTCTGCAGCATTAGCAATTGCCTAGGGTCAGGCCCTTCTAGCGTCCATAGTCAACTTCTAGGGGCAGGCATCAGGGCGATTTACTGAAGGTTAGAAAGTTGTTGCAAATCATAGGGGTATATGAATCTTTGTTCTGAACGTCAGGCCCGGAGGTTATTATCTTGATTTCAGTTCGATCAGTTTTACGTCAGGTTCCTGATCCGCGCGGCA
>JAUZRV010000088.1 GCA_030950105.1 Rhodobacterales bacterium
GCAAGGAAAATACCAATAGAGGAATAAGAACGCAACATAAAACAACCTTGAATAAAGGATAGCAGACCTAAATGAATAGCTCTGCGTATCAAATTCCAGAGGTTTTCGCAAGTAATAGGGGCATCTGCGGACGCCACGCGAGAGTGTCGTGGCGTCACAGGGGGGGGCTTGTTGTCTAGTTCTAGCCGCGTTTTAATATCGACCGACCGGCAAATTCCGCGGTTTCGCCCAACAATTCTTCGATACGGATCAGTTGGTTATATTTCGCCAGCCGGTCAGAACGCGCCAAAGAGCCGGTTTTGATTTGCCCGCAATTGGTGGCCACCGCGAGATCGGCGATTGTGGCATCTTCGGTTTCGCCGGAACGATGCGACATCACATTGGTAAATCCGGCGCGATGGGCCATTTCAACCGCATTAAGAGTCTCTGTCAAAGTGCCAATTTGATTGACTTTTACCAGCATGGAGTTGGCTGATTTTTTCGCGATCCCCATGGCGAGACGTTCAGGGTTGGTGACAAAAAGATCATCCCCGACAAGTTGGATTTTATCCCCGAGAAGCGCGGTAAGCGCGTGCCAGCCATCCCAATCGTCTTCGGACATGCCGTCTTCGATGCTAATGATCGGATAGTCGTCAACCAGCGCAGCAAGATAGGCGGCGTTTTCCTCCGAGGTGAGAGACTTGCCTTCGCCTTTCATTTCGTATTTGCCATCGCGGTAATATTCTGTGGCGGCGCAATCCAGAGCAAGATAGATATCCTCGCCTGATTTATAGCCTGCCTTTTCGATGGATTTAAGTATAAAATCAAGGGCATCTCTGGTGGAGTTAATGTTGGGGGCAAACCCACCTTCGTCGCCAATACCGGTCGAGAGACCGGCAGCGGAAAGTTCACCCTTCAAAGTGTGAAACACTTCGGACCCCATGCGCACCGCATCGCGAATATTGGTGGCCGACACCGGCATGATCATGAATTCCTGAATGTCGATCGGATTATCGGCATGTTCGCCGCCATTGATGATATTCATCATCGGCACCGGAAGAACCCGCGCCGAAGTGCCGCCAATATAACGGTAGAGCGGTTGCGCGGTGAAATCTGCGGCGGCCTTGGCGATGGCAAGGGACACTCCGAGAACGGCATTGGCGCCAAGACGGGATTTATTGGGGGTGCCATCAAGTTCAATCATCGCATTATCAAGCATGACCTGTTCGGTGGCGTCATACCCGACAAGTTCCTCGGCGATTTCGCCATTCACCGCAGCGACGGCATTCAGCACACCTTTGCCTTTGTAACGCGCCGGATCGCCATCACGGATTTCTACGGCCTCATATGCGCCGGTGGACGCGCCCGAAGGCACCGCGAAACGCCCCATTGTGCCATCTTCAAGTGTAACGTCGACTTCGACGGTTGGATTGCCGCGGCTGTCGAGGATTTCACGGGCATGAATGTCGATAATGGTGCTCATCTAAGGTGTCCTTTTTGAGGCTGGCATTTTCAAACGGGGTTTACTGTGTCAGCGGCCTGATGGGAAGGGGGGAGTTGTGTTAGCGCAAACATTTACCCAAATCGCCTCACCCTATCGGTAAACTCTTGGGTTGGCAGGCGTTGCGCGCTAAACCGGCGTAAAGGAGACCCTGATGAGTTTGAAAGATCACCCGTTGCGTTACAAGTTGGCCAATGAATTACACGCTCGGCCATTCCCCGAGGTGAATTCCCCCGGAACGGCGCTCTATTTGGCGATAAAGCAGCCGGTGGGCGCCGCAGCGCGGGATCGCAGCAAGGATATCGACCATTTGATTGCGCTGCTGGATCGCCATGGCGCACCGCATCCACAACCCGGTGCAACGCATTACTATGGGCAAATTGGCCGCCATGCGTTGAAATGGGAACAGCACACCGAATTTGTCACCTATACGGTGTTTTCAGACAGGTTAAGCGCACGGCCGTTTGATCCGTCCGAATTCGAGGTGTTTCCGCAGGATTGGCTTGCAACAGCACCGGGGGTGCGGGTGACTTCGGTGCAGATTCGTATTGCGCCGTTGCAGAACGAAAACGAGGTGGCCGAGAATGTCATGGACTGGTTTGTGCCCGAGAGCCTCGCGGTGGCGCGGGTGCTTGATGATGGCGCGGTGGTTGCCGGTGATTTCCGCATTGATCCGGCGGGGCATCTGCGGTTTGCGGTGTTTGTGGCGGATGAGACCGGCGCGCGGCGGATTGGCCGGATCGTGCAGCGGGTGTGTGAGATCGAGACCTATAAATCACTGGCGATGCTTGGATTTGCGCAGGCCCACGAGATGTCGGCGCGCATGGGCGAAATCGATGATGACCTTACCGGTTTGATGGCCGATATGCGCGATGCAAATAAACGCAGCGAGGACACGTTGGTGGGGTTGCTGGCAGTATCGGCCGAACTTGAGGCGATGGGCGCGCGGGCGTCGTTCCGGTTTGGCGCAAGTCGCGCCTATGAAACCATCGTGAACCAGCGGATCGAGGTGTTGCGCGAAGAACGTTTCAGGGGCCGGTTGTTGTTTGCCGAATTCATGTTGCGGCGGTTTGATCCGGCGATGCGCACGGTAGAATCGACCTCGAAACGGTTAAAAGCAATGGCCAATCGGGCGATGCGCGCCGGTGAACTCTTGCGCACACGGGTCGATGTGGAACGTTCGGCGCAGAACCAGAAGTTGTTAGAGAGCATGGACGCGCGCGCCGACCAGCAGTTGAAATTGCAAAAGACGGTTGAGGGGCTAAGCGTGGTCGCGATCAGTTACTACGCGGTGTCGTTGGCGAGTTATGCGGCCTATCCTCTGACCGAGGTTCTGGGGATGAGCAAGGGCATGATTACGGCAATGTTGACAGTGCCGGTTGTGTTGCTGGTCTGGGCGGCAATCCGGCGCATACATCACAAGATGTAGCGGCGCCGGAGCAATCGGTTATATCGCCCGCGAATACGCGGGGCAATGGTGACTAACGCCCGCGAATACGCGGGTCACTGTTTGATTAACGCCCGCGAATACGCGGGTCGAGGGCATCACGCAGTCCATCGCCAAGGTAATTGATGCTCAGCACCGTCATGGAAATTGCAACACCGGGCCACACCACGCGTTCCGGGTATTGTTGAATATAGTCAACACCATCAAACAACAGCCGGCCCCAGGTCGGGAAATCGGGCGGAAAGCCAAGGCCGAGGAACGACAGCGCGCTTTCGGTTATGATCGCGTTGGCGATGCCAAGCGTGGCCGACACCATGATCGGCGACATTACGTTGGGCAGGATATGTCGCAGGATCATGTTCTTGTTCGAGGTGCCGATGGAGCGCGCTGCCAATACAAATTCGCGTTCTTTCAGGGCGAGAACATCACCGCGCACGATACGCGCGGTTGGCATCCATGACGTGATCCCGATCGAGGTAACCATCAGGATAAAGATGCCGGTTTCCGGCCCAAAGGCCTGTGATAACGGATCGCGAAACAGCAGCACCATGACCAAAAGCAAGGGCAACAACGGCAGGGCGAGAAACAGATCGGTGATCCGCATCAAGATGCCGTCAAGCGATTTGAAAAATCCGGCAAGCACGCCAACAAGGCTGCCGAGGAGCAAGGCCAGCAGCATCGCGGTAAGGCCCACGGCGATGGACACCTGCCCACCGGCCATCATGCGTGCCATAATATCGCGGCCCAATTGATCGGTGCCAAACGGATGTGCGCCACCGGGGCCCTGATTGCGGGCGCGGATGTCGATATAGGTGGGATCAATGTCCCAGAACAACGGGCCAAGCGCCACGCCAACCACGATCAGCAGGAACACCACCGCCCCCAGAAGCGCCCCTTTATGGGTTTTGAACTGGTCCCAGACATCCCACCATTGCGAGCGGGGGGCCTTGGTCGGTTGAGAGGTATCAGTCATAGCGGATCCTTGGATCGAGAACGCCGTAAAGAACATCGGCAATGAGGTTGAACACCACAATCAGCACGGCAAAAATAACGGTCAATGTTTGCACCATCGGCAGGTCGTTGGCCTGAATCGCGGTGATTAGAAGCTGGCCAAGGCCGTTCACCTTGAACACTTGTTCGGTGATGATTGCGCCGCCAAACACCTGCGGGACACCCAATGCCAAAACCGTAACCACCGGGATCATCGAATTGCGCAATACATGGGATAAAACCACGACTTTTTCACCAAGACCCTTGGCCCGCGCGGTGCGCACATAATCCTGATTGAGGTTATCAAGCATAGAGGCGCGCATGAAACGCGATATCTGGGCGGCATTATAGAGGGCAAGAACGAACACCGGCATCACGATCTGGCGGATTTGCAACCCGAAGTTTTCCCATGAATCAACCACCAGCGTGGTGTCGTAAATCGACGGGAACCAAAAGAAGCTTTCGCGGGGCATCCAGACCGAGAAGATCACGATCAGCAAAACGCCGGTGAAAAACGTCGGCACCGAAAAGCCGACCATGGAAACGAACGTCCCGACCTGATCGAAGACCGAATACTGTTTGTAGGCGGAATAAATACCGATCGGCAGGGCGATCAACGTGCCAACCACATAGGACAGGCCAACAACCCACAGGGTTTGGGGAATACGCTGGGCGACGATATCCATCACCGGCGAACGGGTCTGCCATGAAATCACGCGCAGTTGGCCTTCGGTCATGGTGGTATTGAACAGCACATCAATCAGATGCATTGGTTCAATCACATAGAATTGGTAGAGCCATTTGAAAAACCGGATATAGGTCGGCTGCCCAAGGCCCAAGGCCTCGCGCATTTTCTGTTTCACCTCGGGCGGCACAGTCAATGGCACATTGGCCATCGGATCGCCGGGGGCAAGTTCAAGCAGCATAAATATGACAAGGCTGATAAAGAAAAGCGTCGGAATGGCCAAAACCAAGCGTCGGATAGTGAAGGTTAGCATAGGTATCTCAGCATGTTGCGGCGCCTTTATACATCAGTCGTGTAGGGGGATTGAGAAAAAGGGCGCAACCCAAAGGTTACGCCCCGATTATCAGGATCGCTTATTTGATGCGATGCCAGTCGGCAATGTTCCACAACTCGGTGTCCCAAGTGTTAAGAACCGTGCCACCAAGAGAGTTGGCGTGCGCCGATACCCGACCACGGTCAACCAGCGGGATCACAACAAAGCTGTCTTTGGTCAGCATGTCGTTCAATGTCCGCGAGATTTCACCACGTTTGGCGAGATCACCGGTTTGCGACAGTTCCGCAACCAGCGCATCATAAGCCGGATCACAATACCGGTTCATGTTTTCACCCTGCCATTGCGATTCAGGGCTCGGGAACTTATCACAAGTGTGCTGGGCCAGATAGGCCTCTGGGTCGGTGCCGTCAAAGTTGTTGGCATACATTTCCACATCGGCAAAGAATTTCTGGAATGTATCGTTGGATCCCGGATCACCCCCAAAGAACACAGATGCCGAGATGTTGCGCAATTCGGTTTCAACACCGATTTCGCTCCACCACTGTTTGATCAGGGCCTGGAAATCCTGACGCACGGCGTTGGTTGATGTTTGATACAGCATCGACAGACGGACGCCGTCTTTGGCGCGGATGCCGTCGGCACCTTTGATCCAGCCAGCCGCTTCGAGCATGGCGTTGGCTCCGGCGATATCCTGTGTCAAACAACCAGTGTTGTCGGACGCATAAATCGCGGGGGCAGGGACCAGGTTACAGGTCGGACGACCTGCAGCACCATAACCAACCTCGACAAGCAATTCACGGTCAATCGCCATGGACAGCGCTTCACGAACCGCTTTCTCGGTCAGGAAAGGGTGCGGATGGTCCGCCGTGCCGCGACGATCACCCAGAGCGGGATTAACGTCGGTCATGTTGGTTTCAATCCGTTCAACAAGTGTGCCGAAGGCCGATACCAATGTGCCTTTGCCGCCTTCAACCATTTTGGCCAGAACATCGGGGGCAAGTTGCAGGTTCCACGCGTAATCGAATTCGCCGGTTTCAAGAACCGCACGACCCGCCGCAGTTGCGTCGCCGCCACCTTTGAAGGTCACCGTTGCAAACGCCGGTTTGGACGCATCACGATAGTTGGTGTTGGCCGCGTATTGGATCACATCGTTCGGGCGGAAATCGGTGACAACAAACGGGCCAGTGCCGATCGGGCCAAAGTTTTCAGTGGTACATTCAGGTGCCTTGGCGCCCATGCAATTGGCAAATTGTGCCGCCTGGATGATCGGCGATTGCGCGCCCATGAATGTTGTATATGGATATGGCTTTGGATTGGCGAAGTTCACGGTAACCGTTAGATCGTCAATCACGTCAACGCTTGTTACGCCTTCGAATTTCGCCGCTTGGGCGCAACCACCATCGGGTGCCATGCAATAATCGGCGGTGAATTTCACGTCGGCAGATGTCACCGGCGTGCCATCGGACCAAAGCAGACCAGCCTTGAGTTTCCAGGTGATCGACGTCAAATCGGCAGCAACGCCGCCGTTTTCGACGGTTGGGATGGTTTCGGCAAGATAAGGCACCAATGCGCCATCTTGGTCAAAACGGCCCATCGGCTCAAGAACCAGCGCCGAGGCGTCAAGATCTTTGGTGCCCGACGACAAATACGGGTTCAGGATCGACGCGGCCTGCCAGTAGATGATGCTGACATTGCCGTCGCTACCGCGTTCTGCATGGGCCGCAGGGACCAATGCAACAGCGGCTGCTGCGCCAAGTAAGGTTGCTTTTAAATTCATGTCTCACTCCTTGTGTGGGCACGTATGTGCCTCGATTATTCCCCGCGAATCGTTGGGGGCTTTTTTATCCGTGATTTTGGGGGCCAGAGACGCCTGTGTTCGGCGCGCACATGCGCACCCCACAGCCTTCGTCCCCCCACGGCTGGCGGTATCACAAACCGTTTGGTGAAAAATAGCAAGCCTTGGAGTGGATTTTTTAAAAGAATATCAGGGCGATTTACTGAAGGTTAGAAAGTTGTTGCAAATCATAGGGGTATATGAATCTTTGTTCTGAACGTCAGGCCCGGAGGTTATTATCTTGATTTCAGTTCGATCAGTTTTACGTCAGGTTCCTGATCCGCG
>JAUZRV010000089.1 GCA_030950105.1 Rhodobacterales bacterium
GAAAGAGCGCGCCGATCAACCGGCTGGCACGCTTTCCGGGGGCCAACAGCAGATGCTGGCGATTGGGCGCGGGTTGATGGCACGGCCCAAAATCATGCTGCTGGACGAACCTTCATTGGGGCTTAGCCCGTTGTTGGTAAAAGAGATTTTTGCGATCATCAAACGTCTCAATAAAGAACAGGGGGTGACCATGCTTCTTGTGGAACAAAATGCCAAAGTGGCGCTTGATGTGGCGGATTATGGATATGTGATGGAAATCGGGCGCATTGTGATGGCCGATGATGCCGATACCTTGGCGGCGTCCAAGGATATTCAGGAATTTTATCTCGGCGTGCGCGAAGACAGCGAACGCGGGCAGCGGCGCTGGAAGCAGCGTAAAACATGGCGTTAGGGGGGATAATGCAGCAACCGGAACAGAGAACCCTCAAGGGCCTGACCTTTAACAAAGACCTTTCCAAGGGGCCGTATTTTGTTGATGGTGTCGATACATTGCCCAAATTGATGAGGAAACGCTGCGCGCAACTTGGCCCCAAGACGGCGCACCGCGAGAAAGATTTCGGCATTTGGAAAAGCTATAGCTGGGGGCATTTTTACGACAGCACCCGTTTGATCGGGCTTGGATTGCGCTCTCTCGGGTTGGTGCGTGACGATGTGGTTTCGATCCTGTCCGAGGACAAAAAAGAATGGATTTACACCGATCTGGCGATTCAATGTATGGGCGCGATTTCGTCGGGGGTTTACACCACGGATAGCGCCGGACAGCTTGAATATCTGGTCAATGACAGCGGCAGCAAGTTTCTGTTTGTTGAAAATGACGAGCAGCTTGATAAATACCTGTCGGTGGCGGGTAATATGCCGGGCTTGGTCAATGTGATCGTGTTTGACCGCGAGGGATTGCATGATTTTAGCGACGACCGGGTGATTTTTCTCGATGACCTATATGAAATGGGGCGCGGTGAACTTGCCAAATCACCGGATGTTTTTGAGAATGCAATCGAGGCGGCAGATCCGGCGGAAACCGCGCTTTTGATCTATACGTCGGGGACCACAGGGATGCCCAAAGGCGTCGAGATCACCCATAGCAACATCATGTATTCGGTGTCTTTGGGACCAGAAACCCTGCCGGTTGACGGCGATGACGAACAGCTTTGCTTTTTGCCGCTGTGCCATATTCTTGAACGGCTGATTTCGGTTTTTCAACCGATTGCGGCCGGTTCAACGGTCAATTTCGCCGAAAGCCCGGAAACCGTTTTTGACAATCTGCAAGAGGTAAGCCCGACAGTGTTTACCGGCGTGCCGCGGGTTTGGGAAAAAGTGTATTCCCGTGTGATGTTGCTGATTGGAGATGCGACGCCATTAGGGCGATGGGCATTTAACAGCGCGGTTAAGGCGGGCGAACGCCGTGTGAAATGTGAAATGGATGGCAAGCCGTTGCCACTGTTGGATAATATTCGTTACAAATTCTGGGATTGGGCGCTGCTTGGCAATGTTCGGCGGATGCTTGGCATGGATAAACTGCGCCGTGGCACCACCGGAGCGGCCCCGATTTCACCTGAATTATTGTTGTGGTTTCGGGCCATCGGGGTGCCGGTTTTTGAAGGCTACGGGATGAGCGAAACCACCGGATTGATCGCGGTGAACACCTTTGAATCCGAAAAAATCGGGTCTGTCGGGCGGGTGGTGCCGGGGGCCGAGGTGCGTATCGGTGAAGGCGGGGAAATCCAGTATAAAGCGGGCAATAATTTCAAACAATATTGGGGCAAACCCGAAAAAACAGCAGAAACCTATGTTGATGGTGACTGGATGTGCACCGGCGACGTGGGCTATGTCGATAATGAGGGATATTTGACGATTACCGGACGGCTCAAGGATATTATCATCACTGCCGGGGGCAAGAATATCACGCCGGCCGAAATCGAAAACCGGCTTAAATTTTCACCCTATATTTCGGATGCGGTGGTGATTGGTGACAAGCGCAAATATCTGTCGTGTCTGGTGATGATAGATCAGGAAAATGTTGAAAAATTTGCCCAGGACAATCGGGTGCCGTTCTCGGATTTTGCATCGCTTTGTGCCACCAGCGAGGTCAAGGATTTGATCGGTGACGTAATCGACAAAGTGAACAAGGAATTTGCCCGCGTCGAACAAATCAAAAAATTCCGGCTGATTGATATTCTGTTAACGGCGGAAGATGATGAATTGACGGCCACTATGAAGCTCAAGCGCGGCCTCGTAGAAAAGAAACACAAAGCGTTGATTGATGATATGTATGTGTGAATGAAGAAACGATATAAAAAACATCACGAGAGAATAACAAGGGAGAACGACCAATGAAAAACACACTTAGAAATACCGTTGCAGCGGTGTCGATGACACTTGCGGGCATGGCCTCTGCGCAAACGCAAGGCGTGTCCGATACCGAGGTTCTGATCGGATCAAATCAGGATATGTCAGGGGTTTTCGCGGCCTTTGGGGCGCCTGCGATGACGGCTGCGAATCTCTACTTTGACGAAGTGAATGCCAATGGTGGTGTGCATGGTCGCAAAATCCGGCTGGTGATTGAAGATCACGCCTATCAAATGCCAAAAGCGATGTCGGGCCTGAACAAGCTGGTCAATTCCGACAAAGTTTTCGCCATGCTGCTTAGCCTTGGCACCCCGATGAATGTAGCGGCGTTTCCGTTGCTTGAAGCCAAGGGTATTCCAAATATTTCGCCTTTGACGTCCTCGCTGCAAATGACCGATCCGCCATCAGCCATCAAATATGCCGCGTCCTCGTCGTATTATGATCAGATGATTGCAGCCGTTAAGTATATGAAAGAAAACGAAGGTTCTACGACGGCTTGCTCCATGTATATCCCTTCGGATTTTGGCAACGAAATCAAAGCGGGCACATTGGCGGCTGCAGAAGCCAATGGAATGACATTTGCCGCCGAGACCAAGCACAAGCCGGACGAGCTGGATTTTGTCGGCTCTTTGTCGAAACTCAAAGCCGAAGGTTGTGATCTTATCACCGTTGCACTGGGTGTGCGTCAGGCGATTACAGCCGTGGCCACAGCCAAGAAAATTGGCTGGACCGATGTGAAATTCCTCGGTGGATCGGCATCGTTCCACACCGCCGTGGCCAAAGTGCCAGGTGGCGTGACCGAAGGGTTCTATGCCGCTGCGGGTTGGTCCGATCTGGTGGCCCGTATGGGGGATCCGGAAGTTGCTTCATGGGTGAAATCCTACACCGACGCCACCGGCGAAGCGTTCCCCGGAACCGGCGCCTTGTTGGGTCGTTCAGCGGCGGAAACATTGGTGCGCGGTCTCGAAGCGGCAGGTCAGGACCTGACCCAGGAGAGTTTCCAGGCGGCAATGGAATCCCTGAGCTATGAAGATAAAATCAGCGATATCATGGTGAAGTATTCTGCCGACAACCACCAAGGCGCTGCCGAAGTGATTATCTCGAAAATCGTGGATGGCAATTGGGTTGAGCTGGCGCGGCAGTAAGCCCAGCCCAGTAAACTCTGTCCAGTAAATCCTGCGACATAAAAATGAGAGCGCCATCCGCGAAATCGGGTGGCGTTTTCGTGTCTACATCTGTGAATCGTCAATCAGTGGCGTGGGTTTGGCCAGCACCGTAAGGTCGGCATTATCGGCGATTTCGACCTGCGCACCGTCTATGACAACCCCGTAGGGGCGCAAGGATTTTATAGCGCGCGACAGGTTTTCCGGTGTCATTCCAAGATACGATGCAAGCCGCCGCTTTTCGATGGCAAGTTGGAAACGGGCCGCGCCTCCGGCCTTTTTCTGGTGCTTCAATAGATAGTTGGCCAGCCGTTCGATCGAGGTGCGAAGTTTGAGGCCTTTGGCGTTCTTAATGACACCGCGATAACATTTGGCGAGGTCTTCAACCACGGCGCGGGCAAAGGCATTGTCGGCCTCTATTCCGGCGCGCACGTCGGTTGACGGCAAAAATACAAGGCGGGATTTTTCCAATGTTCGCGCCGACATCAGGCATGGCGCGTCTTTGACGGCTGCCGCCAATATGAACGTTGAAACGGGTTGAATGATGGCCATTGTGGTTTCGCTATCGTTCCATTCGCCGACCAGTTCAACACTGCCTTCCACCAGAATATAGAGAAAATCGCAAAACTCGCCTTCGGTGATCAATTCGACCTGAGGCGGAAAATTTTGCACATAGGCCCCGCGCATCAACGTGTCATACGACTCGTCTTGCATGTCCTTGAACAGGTCAAGTTTCCGGATTTCCGATAGATCATTGCTGCGCATTGTCAGGTTTCTCCCACCTAAAAGAGATTTGATATATATCATTTGCCCGTTGATAAATGTCAATGCGACAATTGCAATCCTCTACTTTCGTTGCCGAAATCGGTCTATCGCCAAAACGAGAATTGTTTCCCCCGTCCTTGTTTCTGACCCATTTTGAAAAACCTTGATCTAAATCAAGTTGTCGAACCGCGCCTGGGCGATAGTGGGGCGCATGACGTCTGGCGCGTTCTGACAGCCTATCGAGGCCAAAAACAAGCCAGATACCAAACGAAAGGGACAAGGGGACAATGGAACTTCAAAACAAAGCCACCAGCCTTTGGGGGAATTTCTTCAAAGTAAATATGGTGCAAATCAGGACATTCCACATGACGTGGTTTGCCTTCTTCTCGGCCTTCTTCGCATGGTTCGGTATCGCGCCACTGATGATCGTTGTGCGCGACGAACTGCAACTCACCAAAGAACAGGTCGGTTGGACAATCATCGCGTCGGTTGCCGTTACTGTGTTTGCGCGGTTTTTCATCGGCTGGCTCTGCGACCGGATCGGCCCGCGCCTTGCCTATACATCGCTGCTTATTTTTGGCGCGTTTCCGGTGGCGTTTATCGGGATGGCCGACAGTTTCGAGAGTTTCCTGTTTTTCCGGCTGTTGATAGGGATTATCGGCGCGTCCTTCGTGATTACGCAATATCACACCTCGGTGATGTTTGCGCCGAACGTGGTTGGAACCGCGAACGCCACCAGCGCGGGCTGGGGTAACTTGGGCGGTGGCGTAACACAGATCGTTATGCCGTTGATCTTTTCTGGCCTCATCCTGCTGTTCGGTCTAACCGATGCACAGGCGTGGCGCTGGTCGATGGCTGCGGTGGGAATTGTGATCTTCTTTGTCGGGATCGCCTATTATTTTGCAACGCAAGATGAGCCCGACGGCAACTACAAAGAGTTGCGTGCCAAGGGTCTGCTTCCAGAGAAGAAAAAAGTAACAGGTGCCTATTTCAATGCGCTCAAGGATTACCGCGTTTGGGTTCTGTTCCTGATTTACGGCGCTTGTTTCGGCATTGAATTGACCGTGAACAACACTGCCGCGCTGTATTTCTACGATTACTTTGACGTTAATCTGGTGACTGCCGGTGCAATTGCGGCCTCGTTCGGGCTGATGAATATCTTTGCCCGGACATTGGGTGGCATTTTCGGTGATAACTTTGGTTCAATATGGGGGCTACGTGGCCGGTCGTTCTGGTTGTTCATCGTTCTGCTCGGTGAAGGTATCGCATTGATGATCTTTAGCCAAATGAACGTGCTGTTTTTGGCCATTCCAATGTTGATCGTCTTCTCGCTGTTTACCCAAATGGCCGAAGGGGCAACCTATTCGGTGGTGCCGTTCATCAATAAAAAGGCGCTCGGCGCAGTTGCCGGTGTGGTTGGTGCAGGCGGTAACGCCGGCGCGGTGGCTGCCGGTTTCTTGTTCAAAGGCGCAATGGAATGGAACGATGTGTTCTTTACCATTGGTATGGTTGTGGCGGTTGCTTCGTTCCTCACCTTTTTGCTGAGATTTTCTCCTGAACAGGAAGAACAAGAAAAAGCATTGTTTGAACAGGCCAATATTGACCTGCTGCAAATTCGTGCGGATCGCGCCAACGAAGCGCTGGCCCAATCGGCCAAGATCGTGGCCGATTACAACAGAACACATAACGATAAAATCTAACTAAAAAAGAAGAAGGGCGGGTCATACGTGGCCTGTCCAACCATACCCTAGGAGGGATAAAATGGGACAAGATCTACGAAATTGGGACATCGAGAACGAGAGCTATTGGGCCTCGACCGGGAAGTCCATTGCCACGCGTAACCTGTGGATTTCGATCCCCAGCTTGCTGGTTGGCTTTGCTGTCTGGCTCTATTGGGGGATCATCACCGTTCAGATGATCAACCTTGGTTTTGCGTTTCAGAAATCAGAGCTGTTTACTTTGGCCGCGATTGCCGGTCTGACGGGGGCAACGCTGCGTATTCCGTCAACCTTCTTTATCCGTATTGCAGGCGGGCGAAATACGATCTTTTTCACCACTGCGCTGTTGATGATCCCTGCCATTGGCGCAGGTTACGCACTGTCCAATCCGGATACGCCGCTCTGGCAGTTCCAGATTCTGGCGTTCCTGTCGGGTATCGGTGGTGGTAACTTTTCATCCTCCATGTCCAATATCAGCTTTTTCTACCCCAAAAAGGTGCAAGGTTACGCGCTGGGTATGAACGCAGGACTTGGCAACTTTGGTGTAACTACCATGCAGATCGTTATCCCTCTGGTGATGACATTTGGTCTATTCGGTGGGGCAAGCCGCACCTTGCAACAGACCTCGGGCACGCTGATCGGTAAAATCCCGGCTGGTACGGAAACGTATATCCATAACGCCGGTTTTGTCTGGTTGATTGCATTGGTGCCGCTGGCAATCCTTGGCTGGTTCGGGATGAACAACATCCGCGATGAACATGTTTCACCAGACATCCCAAATCCGATCGGGGCCTTTGCGACCATCACCGGCATGTTGCTGGTGGGCTTTGTCACAGCAGCGTTTGGTCTGTGGCTGATGCTGCCCGCCACCGAAAGCGGTTTGCCGGTTTCCGGCATTGGTCTGTCGAAATGGATCGTGATCCCGATCGTTGCCGCGCTGACTGTGTTGCTGCTGAAAATGATCCCCGGTGCGGTTGGCCAAAACCTGTCGCGTCAGTATAAAATTTTCAACAACAAACACACTTGGGCAATGACCGTCATTTACATCATGACCTTTGGTTCTTTCATCGGTTATGCCGCAACCTTTGCGCTGGCGATCAAAGTGGTGTTTGGCTTCCAGCACATCATGGTTGATGGTGTGCTGACCCATAACGTTGTAAACGCGAACGGGCCTTCTGCCTTGATGTATGCCTGGATGGGCCCTTTCATCGGTGCATTGAT
>JAUZRV010000009.1 GCA_030950105.1 Rhodobacterales bacterium
TTTAAAGCGTTTTGCGTTTAATCCGAGCACAGATTAAATGCAAAGCGCCTACAACATTAAGTGGGTTCGGGCCTTTTCCATTTTTCCTGATTCTGGAAAAATGGAAAAGGCTTTGAAAACAACGCACAATCGAATTGACTGTGCTGCCTCCGAAGGCGCTTTTTACAAATATGCCTTCGGGGGCGTGCCGGTGTAAGGATAAAAAATGAAACGTATTAAAGTCTGGGACCCGCTGGTTCGGATATTTCACTGGTCGCTGGTGGTCGGGTTTGCCGCAAATATTTTCCTGATCGATGATGACTCCGATCTGCACCAATGGGTGGGATATGCAATTGTCGCCTTGATCGGATTGCGCATTATCTGGGGTATTGTGGGGGCGCGACATGCGCGCTTTTCCGACTTTCCACTTGACCCGAATGCTGCAATTACGCAACTAAGCGAAATCGCAACCGGGCGCAAACGTATCCATCTCGGCCATACGCCGCTTGGCGCGATGATGATCTATAACCTGTTGGGCACGATCATTCTTATCGGGGTAAGTGGCTATTTGATGACGACGAATATGTTTTGGGGCGCTGAATGGGTTGAAGAACTTCACGAGTTTTTTGTTGGCTGGGCACAAGTGTCGATTGTGCTGCATGTTGCTGCGGTAATTTGGGAAAGTCGGCGTACGGGTGTCAATTTGCCAAGAGCGATGGTAACAGGTTATAAAACCTTCAGCAACGGCGGGCCACATCAGTCATGAATATTTCTTCGGATAAAAAACTAAGTTATGCGCTGGTTGTGCTCATCATTGTGCAGACCGTTTGCGCCATATTCTTTCTGAATGATGCAATCCTGGATTATCAGAAAACCTGGCCCTTAGTATTTCCAAGCTTTTACCTTCTGATGGAAGGGGTTGCGGCGTTGGTGTTGTTGGCAGGGGTTGCTTTCGAGGTCCGCTATCTGATGCAGATGTTGCGCCGGCAGGCCCATATGGAGCGCGCGCTTACGATTGCGTCGGGGGCGTTGCATGAGCTGATCGAGGGATATTTTCACGATTGGGGGCTTACGCCAGCCGAACAGGACGTTGCAACCTTTACCATTAAAGGGTCGTCGATTGCCGAAGTGGCGAGTTTGCGCGGCTCTGCCGAAGGCACGGTCAAGGCGCACCTAAATGCGATTTATCGCAAGGCGGGGGTTTCCGGTCGCGGTGAGTTGGTGAGCCTGATGATTGAGGATTTGATGAACGAAGCATTGATCGGCGGCAAAAAACCACCTCTTGCGGTCGCAAATTAAAGATGATGTGGCCTATCCGGTAAATCTTGGTATTATGCGCACAGCAGTCACTTTGGGCAGTTTTGGTATGCATAGATTATTTGTCGGTATGGTTGTCGCGTCGGGTGTTTTCGGGGCTGGTATCGGGTTTTCCATTATTCCATCCTCGGCCGCCGCCGATGCGTTTTCGTCGGGCACAGCCAAGCGGTTATTCGGGTCGCAAACCAATGTTCTGGATACACGTGCGGCACGGCAATATTCCAATTCTGTGCGATTGCAACCGGCGTCGGTGATTACCCCGAGCAAATGGGGCACGCCCGGATATAAGGGCGGGTATCGCGGGCCATATCTTGCAGTGGCGCGGGATGCGGCGCGGCGCAATGGGGTGCCTGAGGATTTATTCCTGCGTCTGGTGCAACAGGAATCGGGTTGGCAGGTGGATGCGAAATCCAACAAGGGCGCATTGGGATTGGCACAATTGATGCCGGGCACCGCACGCATACTTGGGGTTAATCCCCATGATCCGTTTGAAAATCTGGATGGCGGAGCGCGGTATCTGATGCAGCAATACCGCGAATTCGGGTCGTGGCGTCTTGCGCTTGCGGCCTATAATGCCGGCCCCGCGGCGGTCAAAAAATATGGCGGTGTGCCACCTTATAAAGAGACAAAAAATTACGTCCTCAAAATCTGGGGCAGTTAGGCGCGCCGCCGAAATGGGTCCGGCGACGCATTTTTTTAAACTTCTTTCAACTCTTTTTCATGCATCCAGGCCGCTTGTTTAGGGGCCTTTTTGGTGCGGTCCCATTCGTTCAGCATTTCCCACTTGACGCCATCAAGACGGGTCAGCATGGCCGCTTCGTCAGGGTCGGGGCAAGCCAGTTCCAAACGGTGGCCCGAAGGATCAAAGAAATAGATCGAATGAAAGATCGAATGGTCGGTCACGCCCAGAACCTCGCCCCCGTTGGCAACAAGATGATCGCGAAATTCGATCAATGTATAGCGGTCTTTTACTTTAAAAGCGAGGTGTTGCGTCCATATCGGCGTGTTAGGATCGCGCCCCATTTCCGGCATGGTCGGCAGTTCGAAAAACGCCAGAACATTGCCATTACCTGCATCCAGAAACACATGCATATAGGGATCGGGATCATGGGTGGACGGCACGTGATCCTCGGCGATGGCCAAGACAAAATCCATCTTGAGGTTCTTGCCATACCATTCGACGGTTTCCTTGGCATTTTTACAGCGATAGGCGACGTGGTGGATTTGTTCAATTTTCATGGTTGTTTCCTCGTTTATGTCCAAACATCTTGTGGTGGTTGCGTTTGCAACTAACAAGGTAAAAATTCACCGTAAGCGGAACGCACGCCCCGTCCAGGTTTCAGGTTGACCTTTGATTGAAAGCCCATGGCAT
>JAUZRV010000090.1 GCA_030950105.1 Rhodobacterales bacterium
CATCTCGCCAAGAAAAAACTCGCGCTTGGTCCGCTTCTTCTTGTAGGCCTGCTCAAGTGACGAAAAACTCTGCTGTTTCAATGCCAATTCTCCCGTAAGTGCTGCCAGAATTATAGCACGGAAATCAGGGCTTTGTTCAGAGATTTCCTAGCTATTCATCAACGAACAAGGGACATATGCGATGCGCCGGATTTTGGTGGTTTTTTTCCTCACAGCCATGGTAATGCTGTTTATTTTTAACAGCGCCGATTGGTATGCAAAAAATGCGGCCTTACCAAGGTATTGCGAAAACCCAACGCAAGCTGTTGAAATTGTAAAAGAAATCCTAACCAGCGAAACGCCGGGCGAGGGTAAGAAAAGGCGGCCATACATTGTGGCCGCCAAACTCATTTTTCTTGTCCCGCAAGACCAAGGCGAAACGATGCCTGATTACCTCAATCGCTTGCGGGATAGAATATCAGAGTCTTGTGGGGTCGCTTATTGAACGGATCAATGCACTACAAATTCTGCATGCAACGCACCCGCTGCTTTGATACTTTTCAAGATGTCGATCATATTGCGTGGTGACACGCCCAGCGCGTTCAACCCTGCCACCACCTCGGAGAGCGAAGTGCCCTCCGGGATTTCGGCCAGACCGATCCCTTCTTCTTCTGTGATATTTGCATTGGTGCGCGGCACCACAACAGTGGCCCCGTCGGTAAATGGATTCGGCTGCACAACAATGGGTGCTTCCTCAATTCTCAGGGTCAGATTACCTTGAGAAACCGCGACGCGCGAGATGCGCACATCTTCGCCCATAACAATCGTCCCGGACCTTTGATCCACCACCACGCGCGCACGACGTTCAGGCCGCACAAGAATATTTTCAATCCGCCCCAAAGCATGGGCCGGAGATGCCAATCGAGTCGCCCCAATATCCAAGCTTACCGTGCCGGAATCGAGCATAACCGCAACGGCACGGCCAAATTTATTGTTGATCGCCTGTTCAATACGCCCCGCCGTCGTGAAATCCGGCTCCCTAAGGGCAAGCCGAACCGTGGTCAGCGACCCAAAATCAAAATCTATTTCTCGCTCAACCCGCGCGCCGGAAGGAATTACCCCCGAGGTTGGCACGCCTTGAACCACGCCGCCACCATCCCCTTCGGCAGAGGCCCCCCCGGCAATAATCGTTCCCTGTGCCACCGCATATATTTGACCATCGGCAGCGTTCATTGGCGTCATAATCAACGTACCCCCGAGCAGGCTTTTGGCGTCTCCAATGGCCGAAACAGTGATGTCGATCCGCCCACCAACGCGGGCAAACGCAGGCAATGTAGAGGTCACAAAAACGGCAGCAACATTTTTTGGCCGGAACTGTTCACCAGTTACATTGACCCCCAACCGCTCTAGGATATTGGTCATGATTTCTTCGGTAAACGGGGCATTTCGCAACCCGTCGCCGGTGCCATTCAGCCCCACAACCAACCCGTAACCAATCAAATCATTGCCCCGAACTCCGTCAAATTCCACCAAATCCTTTATGCGAATCGGGCTGGCCTGAAGGATCGCCGGGAGCAGGCACAAAATCAGAAAAATACTGCGGAAAAATGTCATCTCAGGAAATCCACCAATGATAAGCGCGACAAGCGCACGGTGACGGCATAAAGGCTCTCTAGTTGAAATTGCACAGTTTCCAGTTTGGTCGCCGTATCATAAGGATCAACTCCGAGAAGTTCTCCTCGCGCATATTCCAGGCTGGTTTTTTCCGCAGCAATGCGCGTTACGCTTTCGTCTATTCGGGCCTCGGTAAATCCCAAATCGGCACGGATCGAGATGATACCATTTGTACTTGTGAGCAACTTCTCACCCGCGCCAAGCAGCAAATCACCCTTCATTGCCGCCGAATACCCAAGCGTCGGATCCGACGCCAACGCAGCAATTGCGGTTTGTTTGAGCATGTCACGAAACACCTGATCGTCGGCGCGAATATCCAGATCGACCGATTCACCTTCGCCGAGTTGTATAGGCGACATGCTTTGTGTGGCACCTGTATAGGCCAATGTTTCAAAGGACCCGCCCGGCGC
Source organism: Rhodobacterales bacterium (assembly GCA_030950105.1). Classification (GTDB taxonomy): domain Bacteria; phylum Pseudomonadota; class Alphaproteobacteria; order Rhodobacterales; family Rhodobacteraceae; genus JAUZRV01. The sequence goes on from JAUZRV010000090.1 coordinate 2,064, forward strand.
ATCAAACCAAACGTCCACTGCTGTTTTTATTCCACTTAATGTCACTTCTCCCGCAACGGCCGTGCGCAGGGACGACAACATATCCTCGGAAGAAACCAGAGCAGATGAATCGACGGCCACGCCCGAAAACAATGCGCGCCCTGCAACAGAGGTGTTTAGAGATGTCACCAGAGACGCCATTTGCGATCGCGCATCGGCGGAAACCGTGTCATACACCGAGACCAAATTTGTATTGGTCGTCGCAATAAGAGAGCCGGCCAAATCAGACACAACATCTTGCACTCTGCCCAATGTATTTTGCATGGTGTCGGTGAACAATGTTGCCTCGCTTGTGGCGGTATCAAATCCATCCAGAACCTCGAGACCATGTTCGATATCGGACAAATAGGAATAATTTCCAGACAAGTGATCGGCAACGTTCGCGGTGCGCCCACTCGCCAGTTCCTGGGTAAGTTGGTTCATCTGCTGTTTAAGTTGCACATTCTGGCGTTGCAGCATGTAAGTCTGCGCCATATCTCCAATTGTGAGCATTGTCATAGTTTATAACCTCAGCAGTGTTTGCATCATTTCATCAACCGTTTCGATCATGCGCGCATTGGCGGCATAGGCCTGTTCGATCAACATAAGCCGTTGAATTTCATAGTCGGAATCAACCCCATCCGAGAGTTCTTGAGACTTTAATTCATCAAGGCGTGCGGTGGCAAAAGACAGACTGTTTTCACCAATTTGCCGACTTGATCCGACCTGCGACAGCAGGCTTGCACTAAGATCCGCAGCCGAGCGGGACGCACTACCAAACCCACCCGAGGCCGGCACGCGCAATACATTGACCGCCCCATACATAGATTGGAGAAGGGTGGCATCGCCCACCGGGCCGGGGACCGCCGCCCCAATACCATCGCGCAAACGCCAAACGCCGCCGCCGGCATCGGGATCAACAAGCGCGTTGATCGAAAGACGCCCTGACAATCCAACTTCGTTGAGAGGGTCAAAGAACGCACCTTGATCGGTGAACAGCCCCGGATCAGCCGCCCCAAGAGTGGGGTCAACGGTAGCATCCTGATAACGTTCCACCAGATCGCGCGCGACACCATCAATTTGCGTTTGCACTTCTACGCCGGTTTCATCACGGATTTTGAACAAAGCCCCCAGACTTCCCCCTCTGATCGGGCTGGTGGCCGAATCTGTTCTTACCGGAATTCCGTTGATTGTAAGGCCCGAAAGCATGCCATTGGCCTGTGTCATATGCGGCACGATCACATTCGTCGTGGTGAAATCGAGCGTCGCCGCGGTGCTATCTACCAAAATTGCGCCACCGGGGGTGAACAATGCGACCGCTCCACGGTCCCTTGGCACTTCGCGAATTGGAACAATCTGCCCAATTTCGTCAATCGTGCGCTGGCGCAAATCCTGAAGGGACGCCGTTTCTTTGCCCTGAACCTGTGCCGAGGAAATTCGTATATTCAAATCACGCACTTCACCCAAAGCGGCGTTTAGCCGATCCACCGACGATGCGATGTCACGGTCGGCCTCCACCCTGAGCTCCTGAACACCGTCAGAAACCCGATTAAGAGTGTTCGACACATCCTGAGCACGCAGAAAAACATTATTTAATCGCTCGTTCAAATCTGGCCGACTGGCCGCTTCGACCAGAGAAGATTCAAAGTTCGCCAACCCGGCAGACAGGGAATGATTGTCTTCCGGTGTGCCCAACAATCCCTCGACTCGCTTTAAAAAATTGTTGTTGGTCTGCGCATTTGCAAAATCTGCGTCGGCAAATCGCCGGTCGGAAAGAAGCGCGGGATCGACGTTGCGAATAATCCCGTCAATGGCGACACCACCGGTGCTTCCGGCAATTCGCGACGAGAGTGAAACTTCGCGCCGCCCATATCCGTCGGTCAATACATTGGCCAGATTGGAAGACACTACTTCCGCGGATCGTGCGGCCGTCGTGAGGCCGGTAAGCGCGTTTGACAAGGCACCCGAAATGCTCATGAGGTTTCCTTTCTGGAAAAATTACGGGAGGGTCTTATTCACCCTCCCGAGGAAAATTTATCGTTTGATATTTGTAGTTTCTTGCAACATTTCATCCACCGTCTGAATGACTTTGGCGTTGGATGAATAGGCCCTCTGGGTCTGAATCATTGCGGTCAATTCACCCGCAACATCGGTTGCCGATTCTTCACGCGCAAAGGCCACGATATCGCCGGTTGGCCCATCACTTGCATCCCATAGGAAATAGGACCCGCTTTCAGGCGAAGGGATATATGTCTGAAAATCAAGGGCGACCATCCCGTTGGGGTTGGGCAAATCTACCAGCGGAATTTTATAGATCGTCCGCGTGATACCAGTATCAAAAAATGCATGCACATATCCGTTTGCGTCGACTTCAACACCCGTAACATTGCCCACTGGTGATCCGTCTTTGGTGATCTTGACCGGCGCAAAACTATCGGACAACTGGGTCAAACCATTTGATTGCCCAAGCAAACCGATGTCGATTTCCATCGGGCCGCCGGCAACATTGACGATAAGCCCACCGGTCGCCGGATCATAGGCCCCGCCACTTGTTGTTGTCACCGACAAAAGCGTGCCGCCCGCTGTCCGGCTATCTTCGAATGTGAGAACATATTCACCAATAATCGCAGTGCCCGTCGCCGAATCTCGGATCGTCATTGTCCATTCATTCGAGGATCCGGTGCCTGGAACTGTTGGCGTAAACTCGACCTGAATACTCTCGGAGGTGCCGAGGTTATCATAATATTCCACCGACAAGTCTTGCGCGAGGCCGGCAGATCCTGCTTCTGTATCAGTCGCGGGTAAGTTCACACCCAGCGCCATATTGGTCGTCGGTTCACCAAAAAACTGATTCACATTGATTTGAACCGCTTCAAGACCATCGCTGGTATCGCGGGGATACGATGGAATGGTCCCGTCGGAATTGGCCGGCCAACCAAGCAACACAAGGCCCGATTCAGAAGCTAGATAGCCATCCGCATCGGTCCGGAAGGACCCGGTTGTTGTCAGATACATATTGGGGGCCCCATTGCCGACCGTAACCTGGCTTTGCTGGGCGACCGGCAACATACCGCGCCCTCGCACGGCCAAATCGGTTGGGTTGGCTGTGGAGACCAACGGGCCACGCTGATCAATAAGGCGTTGCGTCGTTGTGCGCACCCCGCCCGCAGAATAGCTGCCTCCTGTTGAGGAAATAACCATCGAATGAAAATCCGCCTCCATCCTTTTATATCCAAAGGTAGAGGAGTTTGCGATATTGTCCGAGATTGTCGCCAATCGTGTCGCGTTTGAACTCAAACCCGCCACGCCGGCATTAAGAGCGGAAGAAATTGTCATAGATACGCCTTTCTGCTGCATCGACCTATTCGTCAGACACAGAGATACGGACAGCAACTTAACAGGCAGCTAACATATAAAATGCGTTCTATTTCGTATCTATTTTTCTGAGCGCAGCAAAATCACCTCAATCCGGTTATTGCGGACGGCCATTGGATTGCGCACGACAGGCTTGCGATCGGCATGTCCGGTTACACGCTGAATACGGGCAAAGGACATTCCTTGCTCTTGCAGCAATACCCGCATTTGATTGGCGCGTTCGGTTGACAGACGCCATACTGGGTTACTCTCCAATACCACGGGCCGCGCTGTGACATAGCCAGCAACTGCAACACTGTTTTCAACAACATTTGTCACATTGGCGATCATGCGTGCCAAATCTTCGAGCAATACAGTTGGCTCATTGGTGTTGTCGCGAAAGAGTTCGGCACCCGGAAGATCAAACAATTCAATCACCAGCCCTTCGTCCGTCACCCGAGTGACAATATGCCTTAATATTTCTTTGGCGACATCGCTTTCGCCGGCGCGCCCTAACAAAGCACTTTCCATAGCTTTGAGTTCGACGTCTTCTTTGGCCCGCTCTGCACCTTCATTTCCATCAGAAGAAACCCCGGTCTGGCCTTGGGCCTCGCGGGCTTCCGCTGGCCGTTGCGCCGAAGCACCTGTGCCGTTCTGGGGCAGGGTTTCCTCACTGAACACACTGTCCCCACCAAAGGCCCCCTCACCACCGCCGGATACCCGACTGATTGCCACCGTGGGGCTAAAATAATCCGCCACACCTTTACGTTGTTTTTCTGTCGTCGCGTTCAACAACCACATCAATAGAAAAAAGGCCATCATAGCGGTCACAAAGTCGGCATACGCCACTTTCCAGGCCCCACCATGGTGCCCGCCGCCTTGGATTACTTTTTTTCTCTTGATGATGATTGGCGCTACATTGCTTTGCGCAGCCATCTCCACCACCTATTTAATTCACCCAAGGCAAGATCTAGCAGGCAGGTGTTACAGCGGCCTTAACAATTACAGTTGTCGTTAATGTGTTCGCAATATGTGTTGCGCGCCGAACGGTGGGCTTGCCGCAATTGCCGCGATCAATTCACCACCCGAATAAGTTTGCGTTCCAGAACCCGCAGCACCGATTTAAGATCGTGACCGCGCTTCAACACCTGTCCGTCGGCCCCGATCAATGCATATTCTTTTTGCTTGGCGCGCAATTTCGGGCATTTCTCGATTCGGTAAAGCGGATGTTCGGCGGTGCGGCGAAAAATCGAAAAAACCGCCATATCCCGCAGTAGGGAAATCCCGTAATCGCGCCATTCATCGGCGGCAACCATCCGCCCGTAAAGCGACATGATCAGGTTTAATTCACCGCGCTGAAACGCCACTTGGGCAGGGATATTGCGAGGTTGAATAGAGGTCGGGGGTTGAAGGGTCATAAGACGATGCTGCCGCTATTGGCGGCTTAAATCAACCGTTTTGTTGCAAGACATTTCCGGCAAGATATAGCGACCCACAGATAAGAACCCGCGCAGCGGGCGTTTCGGACAATATCTTTGCAAGGGCCGCATCAACACTTGGCGCGGTGTCGGCCGGTAAATCAACGGAAACCGCCATAGCGGCGGTTTGATCGGCGGGCAATGTATTGGCCTCGCCGGGGATGGAGACCGCCGTCAGGCCTTGGACAACAGCCGCCAAGGGGCGCAGATATCCGGCGATGTCTTTGGTATTCAACATCCCGCAAATCAAATAGGTCGGGCGCTCCGGCAGGGTTTTTAGATGCGCCGCAATCGCCGCCCCCGCCGCCGGGTTATGCCCACCATCAAGCCAGATTTCGGCCCCTTTTGCCGCCGCAACCAACGGGCCGGTTTTGAGGCGCTGCATACGCGCCGCCCATGTGACATTTTCCATCGCCGCTTCGCATGCGGCGTCACCGTGCCCAAGCGCGCGCAGGGCCGCAATCGCCGCGCCTGCATTTTCGATCTGATGCGCACCGGGCAATGCGGGCAATGGCAAATCAAGCAATCCGGTTTCGTCCTGAAAAATCAATCGCCCGCGTTCTTCCCAAACATGCCATTGCTGTCCATGTGCGATCAACGGCGCCCCAAGACGTGTGGCGGTGGCTTCGATCACCTCCATCGCGTCGTCGGGTTGCGGGCCAACCACGCAAGGCACCCCGCGTTTGATAATCCCCGCCTTGTTTTTCGCAATCTCGGCCAGAGTTTCCCCAAGAAATTGCGTGTGATCAATTGAAATCGGGGTGATAATGGTCAACGCCGGCTTGGGCACAACATTGGTCGCGTCCAATATCCCGCCAAGGCCAACCTCGAGCAAGGTATAATCGGCGGGTGCGCGCGCAAACGCCAGCAGCCCCGCGATGGTGGTGATCTCGAAATAGGTGATCGTCTGATGGTCATTGGCGGCGTAACATTCATCCAGAATGGCGCTTAGCGCGTCCTCGGAAATCAATTCACCCGCCAGCCGGATACGTTCGTGAAACCGCGCCAAATGCGGCGAGGTATAGGCATGCACGCGTTTTCCCGCCCCCTCGAGACCGGCGCGGATCATCGCCTGCGTTGACCCTTTGCCGTTGGTGCCCGCGATATGGATCACCGGCGGCATCTTGTCTTGCGGGTTGTCCAACGCGGCCAACAACCGCCAAACGCGGTCAAGCGTGAGATCAATGATCTTCGGGTGCAGCGCCATCATTCGTTCAAGAATGACATCCGATGTTACGGTCATTTTTTGGCGGTCTCGTCAGGTGTTTCCACCTTTTCGGTTTCGGCCTCGGTTGGCGCGGGCAAATCCCCCATCACTTCGGGCGGCAGACCAAGCAACATACGCACAATCGTTATCAATTCTGCGCGCATTTCGGTGCGTTTGGTAACACGATCCAACATCCCGTGATCAAGCAGATATTCCGCCCGTTGAAACCCTTCGGGCAGCTTTTCACCGATGGTTTGTTCAATCACCCGCGTGCCGGCAAAGGCAATCAACGCGTTTGGTTCGGCAATCTGGATATCGCCCAGCATCGCATAAGACGCGGTAACGCCGCCCGTTGTCGGGTGGGTCAGAACCACAATATAAGGCAATCCCGCCTCGCGCAGCATTTGCACCGCTACCGTCGTGCGCGGCATTTGCATCAGGGCCAATATGCCTTCCTGCATCCGCGCGCCACCGGCGGCAGAAAAAAGGACAAACGGACGTTTAAGTTCCACGGCGCGCTGCGCCCCGGCAACAATTGCATTGCCGACATTCATGCCCATAGAACCGCCCATAAAGGAAAAATCCTGAGCCGCGGCAACAATCGACGTGCGCCCGATATCGCCTTCAACCACCAGCATGGCATCTTTTTCGCCGGTTTTCTTTTGCGCGATTTTCACCCGTTCGGGATATTTCTTCTGATCCTTGAACTGAAGCGGATCGGCAATCGCTTCTGGTGTTTCGACCTCGGTGAAGATCCCGCCATCAAACAGCGCCTCCATGCGGGCCCTCGGCGTAATCGCCATATGATGCCCGCAATCGGTGCACACATTGAGGTTATCGCTTAGCTCGCGGTGAAACAACATGGTGCCACATTCGGTGCATTTGGTCCAAAGATTGTCCGGTGTTTCACGACGCGAAAAGATCGAATTGATCCGCGGGCGCACATAATTGGTGATCCAGTTCATCTTTTTCTTTCCTCTCCATCGGCACATTGAGGTATGTTGATTTTCAAATAAGCCGCCCGCGCGGCAATTGCAATCAAACTAGCGCCGTAAAGCCAGTCTTGCCGTCAACCACATCACGCCAATCACCGCGATTTCCGTCACCAGAGCAGCCGTGAGCAACGGCCCGTCACCTGCGCCCGAAAAAACGCCGCTATCGGGGACCTCTGGAAACAGTATCAGCGCCAAGCCGGAATCAGGGCCGCCTTGGGTGCCAAACAGCAGAAATGCATAAACATTATTGGCTAAATGAAACGCCACCGCCGCCCCGATGTTTCCGGTGCGGCCGGTCAAATCCGACGCGGCAAGCCCAAAGAAAAACGCCCAGATCACATATTGCATGCTTTGCTGATCGGTGGTGCCATTGTCAAAATGCGACAGGGCAAACAGGATATTGGGCACAACCAGCCATACAATCGGGTTGCCAAATCGTGCCGCTATTTGCTGTTGAATATACCCGCGATAGAATATCTCCTCGGCGCTGGCTTGAATCAGCAGCGCCAACAGCGAAAGCGGCAGCAACGCCCCCCACAAAACCGGGCTGCGCCATTCCACAGTGGGCGGTAGGCGCCACCACGGCGGCAGCACCTCGATCGCCACGAAAAGCACCACCATCATTGGCAAAACAACACGAAAATGGCGTAGGGCCGTCATTGGCGGGCCGATCAACGTGAAAAAACCGCGCCCATGGCGGATTCGCACCACAATAACCACGCTTAAAGTCAATAAAGCAAAGCTGAAAAGCTGCAACATCAGGCCCGCAGTGGTGTCGCCGCGAAGCACCGTCATCGCAAAATCATCCGAGAAAAACCCTATGGCACGATGCATCAGGCCAAGCAGGAAACCGTTGAGCAATTCAACGAAAAACAGCCCGAGGACAAGCGCGCTCAAATGCGGATTATTGCGCGCAACAGCGGCAAATGCCACATGGGCACCATAGGGCGAGGTCGCGTTGGAAGGGAGGGCTGAGTTGCGGTGATCAGGCTGCATTTTCATAGGCTAACCGCGCAATCGCCGGACTACAATGACAGTCGTTCAAAGGAAATCTACGGTATTTTTAACTTGCTTTTCCCCGACCTGCGGCGTCCAATCATCAAATGAATACGGGCGCATGCGACCCTTACGCGTTCTGTTCGTCGTATCATTTGAGAAAATTTTTATGTTAAATGCAAGAATATGCTAACCGTAAAAGCCCTCACGCGCCTGACAATTGGCCCGGTTGATTTGTCGGTTACCGACGGAGAATGTGTCGCGATCACCGGACCATCGGGCGCTGGGAAATCGGTGCTTTTGCGGGCCATTGTCGATCTTGATCCCAACGAGGGACAGGTTTCGATTGGTAAAATTTCACGCGAAAACACGCCGGCACCGGAATGGCGCAGCCATGTTGCCATGCTGCCGGCCGAGAGCGGATGGTGGGATGACAATGTCGGCGCGCATTTCAAAAACCCCAATAAAATAACGCCAAAATTGACCGAAGTCGGCCTTTCGGATGCGGCGATGGGGTGGGAGGTTGCGCGACTTTCCAGTGGGGAAAAACATCGGCTCGCGTTGTTGCGGTGTCTTGAAAACGACCCCGAGGTTCTGTTGCTGGACGAGCCGACAGCCGCGCTTGATCACGATACCACATTGCAGGTCGAGGCCCTGTTGCGCAAGGAATTGGAACGCGGCACCTCGATCGTAATCGTGACCCATGACACCGCACAAGCAACGCGTTTGGCGGATCGGCGGTTGCACCTTGAAGGCGGGAAATTGGGCGAGGTGGCACCATGAACAGTTACCTGACGCTGACCTATTTTGACGTGCTTCTGGCTACCGGATTTCTGATGCTGAACGGCGCTTTATCGCTCTGGCTTAACCTGCAACTGGAGCGGAAATTATTGATCGCGGCGCTGCGCATGGTGGTGCAATTACTGCTGGTCGGGATGCTTCTCAAGAGCCTGTTTTCCATTCTTTCCCCGTGGCTTACGCTGCTTGTGGCCGTGGCGATGGTGCTGTTTGCGGGGCGCGAAATCTGGGCACGACAGGACCGGCGATTGCGCGGTTTCTGGGGGTATGGTCTTGGCGCCGGAGCGATGGGGTTTGCCGGTGCAGGTGTCACGGTTATTGCGCTGACCACCATGGTCGGGCCGGACCCGTGGTGGACGCCGCGCTATGCCTTGCCGATGCTCGGGATGATCCTTGGCAACACCATGACAGGGGTGAGCCTCGCGCAGGATACATTGCACGGGGCCGCAGCGCGTGAACGGGTGGCCATCGAGGCGCGGATACTGCTTGGGGCCAACCGGATGGAGGCGATGTTGCCGGTGGTTCGGCGTGCGCTTCGGGCCGGATTTATTCCTGTTATCAATGGCATGGCCGCCACCGGCATCGTGTCATTGCCGGGTATGATGACCGGGCAAATTCTATCGGGTGTGGATCCAAACGAGGCGGTAAAATATCAATTGCTGATAATGTTTCTGATCTCAGGCGCCACCGGCCTCGGGGTCTTGCTTGCCACGTTCGGGTCGATCTGGCGATTGAGCGATAGCAGACATCGTTTGCGCCTTGATCGGTTGACGAAACCAAAGGGTTAAGGCGGCGGGCGACGAGGATTTGGCAATTTCCGCGCATCGGCGGGTTTTGGGCCTGTTAACAAGGGGTTTGGCGGATTATCAGGGCGAACGGCGGTCATATCGCCGTGATTGATGCCGACCCCATGTTGCGCGCGAAACATTTGCGTTGGTCCGTTGATGGGTTGGCGGTTTGCCCCCTAAAGGCGATCAATTTGGCGAGTGAGGGACAGGATGGTTTGCGCCCCGACCCTGGAATCAAATCCGGACACGATGCGCGCACGGCCGGCCACACCCAAGGCGCGGGCCTTGTCGGGCGAGGTGACGATAGACGTGATCGCTGCGGCCAAGGCATCGGGATCTTTGGGGGCGACCAATATGCCGTCGATGCCGTCGTTGATCAGTTCGGGCACGCCACCCGCGTTGGTGCCGATGGTGGGCACGCCGCAACTCATCGCTTCCATATAAGCGACGCCAAGGGGTTCGTGCCAACTCGCCAACACGAATATATGGGCGCGCAACAGGTGGTCGCGCACCGCATCATTGCTTATGGCACCAAGAAGCCGCACGTGGTTTTGCAGGTCAAGATCGGTCAGCAAAGCGGCGAGCGTTTGATGATAGCCCTGCCCGCCATCGTCGTCTTCACCAGCGATATCAAGTTGGACATCTATGCCCTGGCCGACCAGAAGACACACCGCGTGAAGTAAATCCTGATGGCCCTTGACGATATTCAAACGGCCACAAGTGAACAACCGGAGGGGTGTGTTTTTAACGGCAGGCTCGTAGGGCGCCGGGCGTTTGAGGGCATCGGTGTCGACACCCATCGGTTGAATTTCGATCAGGGCGGGAAGTGCCGCGCCAAGATCACTGTCCATTTCAATCAACAGGCGCTGGGTGATGATGGTGGCAAAACTCGCCCCGCTCCATTTAAGATATTGCCCGCTGCCATAATCGGACAGCGGGCCGTGGAGTGTCAGACTATAGGTCAGGTCGCCCAATTGGCAGGCAAGCGCGGCAATCAGGGCCGCACGCCCACACGAATGAACATGCACATGGCGGATACCGCGCGCGTGGCATTGGCGGTGCAACCGATCGGCCGCGGCGGCACAAATCGCGAGATCTTTGGCAAAATCCATGCCGGAACGACGCAATTCCCCCCACCAGAAGCGCGGCGAAATCCGCAACAGGGTGCGCAGGGCCGCCAACGGTTTGATCGCGCCAAGATAATCGGTGCGGGCAATCGCGGCGTCCGACCAATCATGCGAAATTAACCCCGCATGGGGCATACGGGTCGAAAATAGCGCAATCGGCGTGCCCATATCTTCGGCGGCACATATTTCGCGCCAGAAGAAGATATGCGTCTGCCCCGGGAATTGCGGTATCAAGTAGCCAAGAATGGGGGCGTTAGAGGCGGTTACAGAAGGGGTTTCGGTGGGTTTGGGCATTTGATATATCTTGCCAGATCCGTTTTGATTTATGGTTAATGCCAAAGGGCGTTCTATCCCCACTATCACCCGCTCGGGCAAATTCCGAGAGGGGTCGGCAAATGGACAGGTAAAACAGGTGCTGAAATGATAAGCGTGATTATACCGGCACATAACGAAGCGGCGTTGATTGGCCAATGTATCGGGGCGGTGTTGGCGTCCCGCGATGTTGATGCGGTGGATATCATCGTGGTGGCCAACGGGTGTCAGGACGCTACCGTTGCCATTGCAATTGATTGTCAGGCCGCTGTCGAGGCGCGGGGGTGGCAATTACAGGTGCTTGATCTGGCGTCTGGGGGCAAGCTTGGCGCGTTGAATGCGGGCGACGCCGCGGCGAAATCGGGCAATCGCGTGTATCTTGATGCCGATGTGGTGATGAGTGCGGATTTATTGGCGCAGCTTGAACAGGTTCTTGAACAGGAAACGGCGGTTTATGCCAGTGGGAAATTGCAGATTTCTCCCCCCCAAAACAGGATCAGCCGCGCGTATCGGCGGATCTACCAACGGGTGCCGTTTATGCGGTTCGGGGTGCCGGGGGCCGGGTTGTTTGCGGTGAACGCCGCGGGGCGGGCGCGGTGGCGGGAGTGGCCGGATATAATATCGGATGATACATTTGCGCGCCTTATGTTTGCCCCGGATGAACGGATCGGGGTTGCGGCGACCTATCAGTGGCCGATTGTCGAAGGGTTGGCCAATCTGGTGGCGGTGCGGCGGCGGCAAAACACCGGCGTGGCCGAAATTGCGCAGAATTACCCTGAGTTGTTAAAGAACGACGACACGCCAAAAATCGGGTTTTCGGGCGTTTTGAAATTGGCGTTAAGCGATCCTTTGGGGTTTTTGACCTATGCGGGGGTAGCGGTGATTGTGAAGATGACCAAATCGCAGGGCGGGACCGATTGGAGGCGCGGAAGATGATGCGGGCGATTATGCGGGGCGACGGTCTTCGGGCGCGGATATTGCGCAGTTCCGGTCTCACGGTGGTGGGGTATGGCACGTCACAGGTTTTGCGGCTTGCGTCGAACCTCGTGTTGACGCGGATATTGTTTCCCGAGGCGTTTGGGGTGATGGCGTTGGTGTCTGTGTTCATGATGGGGTTGAACATGTTTTCCGACCTCGGCATCGGCCCCTCGATCCAGCAGAACAAGCGCGGCGATGACCCCGATTTTCTAAACACCGCGTGGACGATACAGGTCATTCGCGGCGGCATTTTATGGGCGGTGGCGACGGCATTGGCGTTTCCGATGGCGTGGTTTTACAACGCACCGGAATTGGCGCAATTGCTGCCGGTGGCATCGTTGACGTTGTTGATAACGGCGTTCAATCCGACCCGGTTGGAAACCGCGAACCGCCATTTATTGTTGGGGCGGGTCACGGTTATCGACATGGCCACGCAGGTCGTCGGCATCACCAGCGCCGTCGTTTTGGCATGGTTGTTGCAATCGGTCTGGGCGTTGGTATTTAGCGGCATCATCGGCGCGCTGGCACAGCTTTTTCTGTATAATCGGTTCCTGCCGGGGATGAAAAATAGGTTTCGCTGGGAAGGACCGGCAGCACATGAATTGATCCGGTTCGGCAAGTGGATTTTCCTAAGCACAATCGCCGGTTTCGCGCTGTCGCAAGGGGACCGGATCGTGTTGGGGAAATTTCTGCCGCTCGAGGTGCTCGGGGTTTACAATATTGGCTATTTTCTGGCGAGTTTTCCATTGCTTTTGGGCGGGGTCGTGATCCGGCGGGTCCTGATCCCGCTCTACCGCGAAAAGCCGCCGGCACAGTCGCGGGAAAATTTCGCCAAGCTGCAAAAGATGCGGTTTGTGATGACCGGATTGGTGTTTTCACTGGTGTTTGTGTTTGCGGTTTCCGGCGTGGCCCTGGTGCAGGTCATGTATGACGCGCGGTATGCGATGGCGGGCGCGGTTGTGGTGGTGATCGCGGTGGCCCAATTGCCGCAAGTCATTGTTTTAACATATGATCAGGCGGCATTGGCAGCGGGGGATTCCAAGCGGTTTTTTGTGCTCGCGGCGACACGGGCGGCGTTGATGATTGCCGGATTATTGATCGGAATTCAGTATTTTGGCCTGTTCGGGGCGTTGGTTTCGCAAGGGATTGCCATGATCGCGGCCTATCCTGTGGTGGTCTGGCTTGCGCGCAAACAGGGGGCATGGGACCCGCTGCATGATCTGGTTTTTGCGGGTATTGGTATCGGATTGGGGGCTGTTGCGGTCTGGTTCAACTACGGGGCAATCGGGGGGGCGGTCGCGGAATTATCTGCCCTGAAATGGCCATAAAACCACCATTCTAAGGGTGCGATAGACCGCTAGTCTTTGTGTGAAATGACCGGAGGAAGCTGCTCTTGCGGTCTTTGGGATGTGAATATGGGTAACCAAGCAAACGCCGAACCAATCGGTGAAAATGACATAGCAATCGTTGGAATGGCCGCGCACCTGCCGGGTGCCGCGTCCATTGCGCAATTCTGGGATAACCTGCGCAGCGGCACCGAATCCATTTCGGTGCTAAGCGATGAAGAATTGCGCGCCGCAGGGGAAGACCCCGGCAAAATCCATCACCGCAATTATGTGCGCGCTGCTGCGATGCTCAAGGAATTTGACCATTTTGATGCCGATTTCTTCGGGTTTTCCCCGAAAGAAGCCGCGATTATGGACCCGCAGCACCGGCAGTTCCTGGAAGTGGCATGGGAAGCGTTGGAAAACGCCGGTCATCCGCCGGAAAATTTCGCGGGGCCGATCGGGGTTTATGCGGGCTGTGGCATGGGCAGCTATTTCTATTTCAATATCTGTTCCAACCCCGATCTGGTGGCGGATGTGGGGATGTTTTTGCTGCGCCACACCGGCAACGACAAGGATTTTCTGGCCACCCGAGTGAGCCATATGTTTGACCTCAAAGGGCCAAGCATCAACATGCAAACCGCGTGCTCAACGTCGTTGGTTGCGACCCATTATGCGTGCAAGGCGTTGCTGGATGGCGAATGTGATATGGCGTTGGCCGGAGGTGTCACAATCGAGATGCCGCACGGGCGCGGGTATATATTTGAAGACGGTGAAATATTATCACCGGACGGGCATTGCCATGCGTTTGATCACCGCGCCGAAGGCACGGTTTTTGGGTCCGGCGCGGGGGTTGTGGTTCTGCGCCGTCTTGGGGATGCGATGGCCGATGGCGATCATATCTGGGGTGTAATCAAGGGCAGCGCGGTCAATAATGATGGCGCGGCCAAGGCCGGATATCTGGCCCCGAGTGTCGACCAACAAGCCGCCGCAATTGCCGAGGCCCACGCCATGGCGGGCGTTACCGCCGATACGATTGATTATGTCGAATGTCATGGCACCGGCACCTATTTGGGCGATCCGATCGAGGTTGCCGCCCTGACCGAAGCATTTAGCGAAACCACCAACGACACCGGATTTTGCCGCATCGGGTCGGTGAAAACCAACATCGGGCATACCGATACGGCGGCGGGTGTGGCCAGTTTGATCAAAACCACGCTATCGTTACATCATGGGGAAATTCCGCCCAGTTTGGGGTTCGAAAAACCCAATCCGGTGATTGATTTTGAAAACAGCCCGTTTTCGGTAAATGCCGCGTTGCACGCGTGGACATCGCACAAAGGGCCACGCCGTGCGGGGGTGAATTCCCTCGGGGTTGGCGGCACCAATGCCCATGCGGTGCTTGAACAGGCACCAGCGCGCGCCGCGTCGGACGAGAGCGATTGGCCGTTTCAAATCCTGTGCATATCAGGGCGCAACAAAGCCGCGCTTGACGCCAATTCGGCGGCTTTGGCGGCACATCTGCGCGCCCACCCAGAACAACCGTTGGCGGATGTGGCGTGGACATTAAAAGTGGGCCGTCGCGGATTTGAAAAACGTCGGGCTTTGGTGGCAGAGTCCCACGAAGAAGCCGCGGCATTATTGGAAAACGGCAACATCCGGCGGGTGTTTGACCATAGCGTTGTTGGCAACGCCCCAGAGGTGGTTTTCATGTTCCCCGGTGGCGGCGCGCAATATGTCGGCATGGCGCGCGATCTCTATGATACAGAGCCGGTTTTTGCGCAATGGATGGATCGTGGTTTTGCCTATCTCGAGGGGAAAATCGACTATGATTTGCGTGCGCTCTGGTTGGCGCAAGACGCGGTCGCCGATGGGGCCGCCGGAGACGCCGAGGAGCGGTTAAAACGTCCGTCGGTGCAGTTGCCGTTGATCATGATGGTCGAATATGCGCTGGCGCAATTGTGGATGTCGTGGGACGTGCAACCGGCGGTTCTCGTCGGTCATAGCATGGGCGAAAATACCGCTGCGTGTTTGGCCGGCGTGATCGGTTTCGAGGATTGTATCGGGTTGGTTCTGCTGCGTGGACAATTGTTTGATACGGTACCTGCGGGCGGCATGTTAAGCGTGGCCTGCCCATTGGATGAATTGCGCGCATTTATCGGGGACGACCTTGATATTGCCGGGGTAAATGCGCCGGATTTGACGGCTATTTCCGGCCCGCAATCGGCGTTGGATGCCTTGGCCGCGACCCTTGATACCAAGGACATTTCATATCAACGCATCGCGATTGATATCGCCGCACATTCGCGCATGTTAGAGCCGATTTTGGCGCGTTTTGGCGATTACTTGCGTGGTATTCAACTGGCGCCACCGCGCCTGCCGTTTGTGTCAAATCGCACCGGTGAATTGATCACCGACGCGCAGGCCACCGATCCGCAGTATTGGGTCGAACACTTGCGCGGCACGATATATTTTGCCGATTGCATCACCACATTGGCCGCCAATCCACAGCGGATTTATGTCGAGATGGGACCGGGCAAAGCATTGTCATCATTGACACAAATGCACGGCGCCGTGCCATCTGGTCAAGTGTTTAGCGTGCTGCGCCACAGGGACGAAAACATCGAGGATGACCGGTATTTCCTGGGGATACTGGGGCGGTTATGGGCGACGGGGGTAGAGGCCGATTGGGGCCAATATTGGGGCGATGCCAAACGCCAAAGGGTGCCGTTGCCAACCTATGCATTTCAGCGCACGCGTTATTTCATTGAACCGGGCAAAGCGATTGTAAGTAGCGCGGCGTTTTTGAGTCGCAAGCAAGACCTGTCGGATTGGGGCAGTCAAATCCATTGGCGGCCACGCCTTGCCGATTGCGATTTTGACCTTGAGACCGAAATGGATCGGGTGGCGCAGCAAAGTTGGTTGGTTTTCATGGATCGTGGCGGTCTTGGCGCAGAGATTGCGCGACGATTGCGCGGTGCCGGTCATCCGGTGACCGAGGTGCGCAGCGGCGATGCCTTTGGGAAAATCAGTGGGAAATCCGGCGAAGACGGGTATGTTATTGCCCCCGAACACGGGCGCGCGGGGTATGACCAATTGGTGCAGGATCTTGTGGCGCGCGGGCGGGTGCCGACGCGGATTGTCAATCTCTGGCTCTATACCGGCAGCAAGGATTTTCGCGCAGGCAGCAACGTTTTCCACCGCAATCTTGAACAGGGGTTTTATAGCCTGCTGTTTTTGGCGCAGGCGATTGCGGACGAAAACCTGCCGGTGCCGCTGCATATTACCAACATCACATCGGGTGCGATGCAGGTGCGCCAAGAGGCGTTACCTTATCCCGAAAAGGCCACCGCTATTGGTCCGTTGCGGGTAATTCCGCGCGAATTTCCGGGGGTGACCTGTAGTGCATTAGATGTGGAGCCGCCGAAGAATACCAAGGGCGCGATGGGGCCGCTTGCCCTGCGGGTTCTTGAGGATTTATTGGCAACGCCACGCAATGTGATTGCCGCGCTACGCGGTGATAAACGGTTTGAACAGGAATTGCGCGCGGTTGAATTGGGTGGGGTTGAAGGGGATAAAACCCCGCCATTGATCCGCGAAAACGGGACCTATTTGATTACGGGTGGTTTTGGCGGGATTGGTTTGACCATCGCAGAGCGCCTCGTGCGGGATCATCAGGCGCGCATTGTGTTGGTGTCGCGGGGCGGCTTGCCAGAGCGCGAAAAATGGAACGCACATCTTGCCACCCACGCCAGAAATGATTCCGTTTCGGCGCGGATTCGGGCGGTTCAAGCGCTCGAAGATGCGGGCGGCGAGATCATGGTTGCAAGCGCCGATGTGAGCAATATTGCCGACATGCGCGCCGTTGTGGATCAGGTAAACCAACGGTTTGGCGCGATCAACGGCGTGATCCACGGCGCGGGCACGATTGACGATGCACCGCTGTTGGCAAAATCCCTGACGTCGATTGAAAACGTATTCACGCCGAAATTGCACGGCACCGAAGTGATTGATCAATTGTTCCCTGACGGCACGCTTGACTGGTTGGTTTTGTTTGCCTCGACGAGCACGATCACCGCGCCCGCCGGACAGGTCGATTATGTCGCCGCCAATGAATTTCTCAACGCCTATGCCAAATCGCGCACGGGCGGAAAAACCCGCGTGATGGCGATCAACTGGGGTATCTGGAACGAGGTCGGCATGGCGGCGCAGGCGGTGGCGGCACGCGATTGCGCCGATGCCATCGAGGCCCCGATAGCGATCAATATGCCGCTGCTTGACGAGGCCGGATTTGATGGTGCGGGCAACCGAATTTTCAACACAGTTTTGCGAACCGACCGCTGGGTTCTGGATGATCACCGGACCAAGGACCGGAGCGCGATTTTGCCGGGCACCGGATACCTTGAATTGGCTGCCGAGGCGCTACGTGGAAACGGCGAAAATACCGCGTTTGAAATCCGCGATCTGCTATTTTTACGCGCCCTCAAGGTGCCGGATGATGGCGCGGTTCATATGCGCGTTCGGTTGGCGCGGGGTGACGAAGGATACCGTTTCGAAGTATTCACCAAACAGGATATTGACGGGCGCACGGGGTATTTGTTGCACGCTGAAGCGACCCTTGTGTTGGAAGATTCCGCGCAGCCAGCGGCCTTGGATATCGCGGCGATCCTTGACGATTGCCCTTTGCGGGAACATGGCGAGGGCGCGCCACTTCGATCCCCGCAAGAGGCGCATCTTGCGTTTGGGCCACGGTGGCGGGTGTTGAACAAAACCGCGATTGGCGCGACACGCGGCGTGGCGCATTTGTCGTTGCCACCGGTCGCCGCCGGTGATCCGGATGACGGGTATCTGTTGCATCCGGCCTTGATGGATCTGGCCACCGGATGGGCGATGCACCTGATCGAGGGATACGAGGCGACACACCTCTGGGTTCCGGTTTCTTACAGCAGTATCAAGGTGTTGCGCCCGCTTCCGGCGCAGACTGTTTCCGTGGTGGAAGGTGTTGGTCGCAATCAACAAGGCGACGAGACCGCGATTTTTGACGTCGATATCTGCGACAGTGACGGCGCTATTTGTGTTGCGGTGCGTGGATTTTCTATCCGCCGCCTCGACAACGCCAGCGGTCTATCGCAGACGCCGGCAATCACCGCACGCGATGTTGAATTTGACGCGGATAATACCGCCGCGCAACCCCTGTCGGCGGCAGAAGAACGCCTGCGGCATAATCTGTCGCAAGGGATCAAACCCAAGGAAGGTGCCGAGGCATTTTTGCGCGCGCTGGCCACAGATCAGGCGCAGATATTTGTGTCGTCCCTGGATATGGGCGCGTTGATTGAACAGGCCGACGCAGGTGGAGCAAGTGATGAAACTGCGGGCCAGACGTTTGAGCGGCCTGAATTGGACACCGATTATGTCGCGCCGGAAAATGATATTGAACGCACTTTGGCCGGTTTCTGGCAGGGGTTGCTCGGGGTTGATCAAGTCGGCACCAAGGACAGTTTTTTCGATCTGGGCGGACATTCCCTAATTGCGGTGCGCCTGTTTGCGATGGTGAAAAAGGCCTATCGGATCGAGTTTCCGATTTCGATCCTGTTCGAGGCCCCGACCATTGCCCAATGCAGTGCGTTGATTGCCGAACAAATTGGCGGCGCAACCGATAGCGGTGACGCGCCAGAAACATCCGGCGGGACACCCAAAACCCCGACGCGGCGGTTCAAACATCTGGTGCCGATGCATCAAGGCGAAGGCGGGACGAAAACGCCGTTTTTCCTTGTGGCAGGGATGTTTGGCAATGTGTTGAACCTGCGCCATCTGGCCCATCTTGTCGGGGCGGATCGACCGTTTTACGGGCTTCAGGCGCGCGGCCTTTATGGCGATGATGCACCGCATGAAACACTACCCGAGGCGGCGGCCGATTACATTGCCGAAATGCGTCAAGTGCAACCAAATGGTCCCTATCTGTTGGGCGGGTTTTCCGGGGGCGGCATCACCGCCTATGAAATCGCGCATCAGCTTGAGGAGCAGGGCGAAAGCGTTGCTTTACTGGTGATGCTTGATACGCCGTTGCCGCGGCGCCTGCCGCTTTCACGCAGCGACCGGATGTCGATCCAGTGGCAAGAGCTTAGGAAAAAAGGCATCGGGTATCCGGTGATCTGGGCGCGCAATCGTATCCGTTGGGAAATCGCCAAGCGCCGCAAGATAGACATTGGCGCGGCCAGTTGTCAGCAGTTCCATAACGCCGAAATCGAGGCGGCGTTTTTGCGCGCGGTGGCCGGTTATCCGATCAAGGGTTGGTCGGGGCGTGCGTTGTTGTTGCGGCCAAAACAGATCGGGCATTGGACGGTTGGCGGCGGTCGGTTGATCGACAGCCAGCGCGCCTATGTTTTGCCCGATAACGGGTGGAACGGGTTGATCGAGGGCGGCATCGAGGTGATCGAAGTGCCCGGTGATCACGATTCTATGGTGTTGGAGCCAAATGTGCGGGTTCTGGCGGCACAGATGAAGCGCCATATTGAGCAGGCGGAAGTATCATGAGCCGGAAACCTACACTTCTTACCATTATATTGAATTATAAAACCGCCGACATGACCCTTGATGCGATGGCGGCGGCATTGCGGGAAATGCAGGACCTGAACGGGCGGTTGATTGTGGTGGATAATGATTCACAAGACGGATCGTTCGAGCAGTTGACGCAAGAGGTCGCAGCGCGTGCATGGGCGGGTGTCGAGGTGGTGCAATCGGGGCATAATGGCGGGTTCGGTGCGGGTAATAATGTCGGGGTTTTGGCGGGATGCGCCGATGAGATACCGGATTATATTTATATCCTCAATTCCGATGCGTTTGTTGATAAAGGCGCGATTTCGGCCTTGGTTGAGGCGCTTGAAACCAATCCCGATGCGGGGTTTGCGGGCAGTTATATTCATGGGCCAGAAGGCGATGCCCATATGACCACGTTCCGGTTTCCAAGCATCTTTAGCGAATTTGAAGGCGCGGCGCGGTTTGGGCCGATCAGCCGCCTGTTGGCGCAATACCGCGTGCCGTTGGGGGTGCCCGATACCACGCAAGAGGTTGATTGGCTGGCTGGGGCAAGCATGATGATGCGCACCTCGGTTCTTCGGGAAATTGGCCTGTTTGACGAACAGTTTTTTCTATATTTCGAGGAAACCGATTTATGTAGGCGGGCCGCACTTGCCGGTTATCCGACGTTGTTCGTGCGCGAAAGCGAAGTAACCCATATCGGGTCGGTATCGACGGGTATGAAAACCTGGACACGGATGCCGGATTACTGGTTCAAATCGCGGCAATATTACTTCACCAAAAACCATGGGGCGGTTTACGCGTCTATGGCCACCGTAGCCCATGTTGCGGGCGGTGTGTTGTGGCGAATACGCGCCCTGATACAGCGCAAACCACAGGCCGACCCTGATCATTTCTTACAAGACCTTGTTTTTCATAATTTGCGCGCGACCCCCACCAATACAGGGGGCAAAACGGGCTGTAAAATCCCACAAATCCCACCTGTTTCTCACACGATAGGAGAAGTCCAATGACCCATTTTACCAGCCTGATAATTGGCGATGGTCCGCTGCTTGTTCAATGTGCCGAGCGCCTGTTGGCGCAGGGCAATACGATTGCATGTGTGGTCACGGGAAACGCAGAAATTGCAGCGTGGGCAACCGGCAATGCGCTTCGGGTTGAGGCGTCTGGCGCGGGGTTGGAAAACCGGATCAAAGACGTGCAGGCTGATTGGTTATTGAGCATTTCAAACCTGTCGTTGATCCCCGATGCGGTGCTGTCCAAGGCCGCGCGCGGGGCGGTGAATTTCCATGACGGACCGTTGCCGCGCTATGCCGGTCTGAACGCGCCGCTATGGGCCTTGATGAACCAAGAGAGCCGCCACGGCGTGAGCTGGCATATGATTGAAGGCGGTATTGACGAGGGCGATATTGTCGAACAGCGGATGTTTGACCTTACCCCCGACGACACCGCGTTAAGCGTGAATACCAAATGTTACGGGGCCGCCATCGAAAGTTTCGAGGCGGTGTTGGCGCAATTGGAGAGCGGTGTTTTGAAACGCACCAAGCAAGATTTGGGCCAGCGCAATTATTGCGGCGGGAACGACCGGCCAGACGCGGCGGCGCGGCTTGATTTCGGGCGACCAGCAGCGCAATTGGTGGCGTTGGTGCGCGCCCTTGATCATGGTGGTTACGAAAACCCTCTGGCGATTTCCAAGATCGAAATTGACGGGAAAATCGTTCTGGTTGGCGCGGCGGACGTGGTGCCGGTTTCCGGTGTTGCCCTGCCCGTTGGCAGCGTTATCGACAGCACCCCAAACACGGTGACCGTCGCCACATCGGAGCAGTCGATTCACCTGTCGGATTTGCGCGATATGGCCGGTGATCCCTACCGTGTGGACATAGCCAGCGGTGCGGTTTTGCCGTCCCTCACCCCCGCCGAGACCGAGGCGTTAACCGAAAAAATGGCCCAAGTGGCCAAGCGCGAAAACCATGTTCGGCGGGTTCTCAAATCTTGGGATAACGGTGGCCTGCCGTTGATCGAGGCGGCAGATGGTCCTGCCTCGTATCAGCAAACCAAAGTCACGTTCAATACTGCGATAAAGGGCGCAGATATGCCGGCATTGATTGCGGCGTTTGTTGCCCGGCAAAACGATGCGACGCATGCCTCGATTGCGCTTGATACCGGCGGAGATTACGACAGATATTTAAGCAATTGGGCACCGTTGCGGTTTGACGCGGCGCGCGATGATTTTGCGGCACAGGTTGAAACGGCCCAAAACCACGGTGGCTTTGCACGTGATTTGATCCTGCGCACCCCAGATATTTCCCTTACGCATCCCGCCATTGGCATCACCCTGCGTGGCGGCGCGATGACCGGCTGCGCGCTCACGTTCGATCTGTCCGCTGGTGTCACCTTGCATTGGGACAATGCGCGGATTTCACAAGCCGCCAGCGATCTGATCGTGGCGCGGTTACTGGATTTTACCGAGGCCGCACGGCATGGCGCGCGCCCGTTTGCCGATTTGCCGCGCCTGCCCGCATCCGAACGCGAGATGATTGTGGATACGTGGAACGCGACCGGTGTCGATCACGCGCAAACCTGCGTGCATCAGGAATTTGAAGCGCAGGTTTTGCGCACCCCCGATGCGATTGCCGTGGTTTTTGAAGCCGAAACCCTGACCTATGCGGCGCTTAATGCGCGCGCCAACAAGGCGGCGCATATCCTTGTGGAAATGGGGGTGCGGCCCGATACGCTCGTCGGGCTTTATATGGGGCGCTCGGTCGATCTTTTGGTGGCAGCACTTGCCATTCAAAAGGCGGGCGGGGCCTATGTGCCGCTTGATCCGGCCTATCCGCGCGACCGGATTGCGCATTACATCAAAGACAGCGCGGCGTCAGTGATTGTGACCCAAACCGCGCTTGCCACAGATCTATCGGCGCAGGGTGCGGCGCTGTTGGTGATTGACCAAGACGCACGCATTGATGGCGCAAAAACCGACAATATCAACAGTGGTGTGACCCCCGAAAACCTCGCTTATGTGACCTATACTTCCGGGTCGACGGGCGTGCCAAAAGGCGTGATGGTGGAACATCGCAATGTCGGCAATTTCTTTGCCGGTATGGACGCGCGCATTGATCACAATGACAATAGTGTTTGGCTTGCCCTGACCAGCCTGTCGTTCGACATTTCGGTGCTTGAATTGTTTTACACCATCGCACGCGGTTTCAAACTGGTGATAAGCAGCGACGAAAGCCGCACGTTGGTATCGGGGGACGGGTCGGGTGTTTTGACAAAATCCGACCGTCACCTTGATTTTAGCCTGTTTTATTGGGGCAACGACGATGGCCCCGGACCGCGAAAATACAAAATGTTGCTCGATGGGGCGCGGTTTGCCGACACCCACGGATTTAGCGCGGTTTGGACGCCGGAACGCCATTTCCACGCATTTGGCGGGCCTTATCCAAATCCTTCGGTCACCGGAGCCGCCGTCGCGGCGGTAACCAGCAATATCGCCGTGCGATCAGGAAGTTGCGTCGCCCCGCTGCATCATCCGGCGCGTATTGCCGAAGAATGGGCGGTGATTGACAATCTGACCAACGGGCGGGCCGGTCTTGGGATCGCGTCCGGTTGGCAACCCGATGATTTTGTGTTGCGCCCCGAAAATACACCGCCAAATAACAAGCCGGCGATGTATGAAACCATTGAAACATTGCGCAAATTGTGGCGCGGTGAAGCAGTTGAATTCCCGCGTGAAGACGGCACCATGCACGCTGTTTTGACCCAGCCAAGGCCGGTTTCAAAGGAATTACCGATCTGGGTGACCACGGCGGGCAATCCCCAAACATGGGTCGAAGCCGGTGAATTGGGCGCCAATGTATTGACACACCTGTTAGGGCAAAGCGTCGCCGAAGTGGGCGGTAAAATCGAACTCTATCATCAGGCGCTGCGGGATAACGGGCATAATCCCGACGATTTCACCGTGACGTTGATGCTGCATACATTTGTCGCCAATGATCGAGAAAAGGCGCGCGAAATTGCCCGTGGTCCGATGAAGGATTATATGCGGTCTGCCGCCGGTTTGATCAAACAAAGCGCGTGGGATTTTCCGGCGTTCAAACGGCCCAAAGGCGTTAAAAACTCGTTCGAGCTTAATCTTGATTTGCTCAGCGGAGAGGAGCTTGAGGCCATTCTTGATTTCGCGTTTGAACGCTATTTCGAGGATTCCGGCATGTTTGGCACGGTTGAGGATTGTCTTGCACGGTGTGAGCAACTCAAACGGATCGGCATTGATGAAATCGGGTGTTTGATTGATTACGGCATCGCGCCAGAGGCGGTTATGGAGGCGTTGACGCCCTTGGCCGAGATATTGAAACGGACCAATGAAGCCGTTGAAATTGCGCCGGATGATTTTTCGATCGCGGCCCAGATCCACCGTCACAAAGTGACCCATTTACAATGCACACCGTCAATGGCGCGCATGTTGGTGATGAGCGACGAAGCCGGTCAGGCCCTGCATCATGTGGATCATTTGATGATCGGCGGCGAGGCATTTCCCGGTGGTTTGGCGCATGATCTGCGCGCGCTGACCAATGGGCGGATTGAAAATATGTATGGGCCTACGGAAACCACCATCTGGTCGTCCACCGAAGCCGTGGAAAGTGAAAGCGGTCTGGTGAATATTGGCCGGCCCATCGCCAACACGCAATTCTATGTTCTGGATGAAAATCGCGAAATTGTGCCTGTCGGCGTTGCCGGTGAACTCTATATCGGGGGGGCCGGTGTGACGCGCGGATATTGGCAGCGCGACGAGATGACCAATGAGCGTTATGTTCCCAATCCGTTTGCCAAAGGTGGGCGGTTGTATCGAACGGGTGATCTTGTGCGCTGGCGCAGCGACGGAAAAATCGATTTCCTCGGGCGGCTTGATCATCAGGTCAAATTGCGCGGCCATCGTATCGAAGTTGGCGAAATCGAGAGCCGTCTTGATGCGATAAACGACATTGATCAAGCGGTTGTTATTCTGCGCGAAGACACGCCCGGAGACATGCGGTTGGTGGGCTATTTGCGCGGCGATGAAACGGTTTCCGAGGGCGATATTCGCGCGCAATTGGCACACCATTTGCCCGCGCATATGATGCCGGCGCATTTTGTGTGGTTGGCGCAATTCCCGTTGACGCCGAACAAGAAAATTGACCGCAGCGCGCTCCCTGCGCCGCAGCGTGCGGTGGTGCCGGTGGAGGATGTTGCCCCGAATTCAGGCCCTGTTTCCGGCCATGAGGCACAGATTGCCGATATCTGGACCCGCATACTGGGTGTCGGAAAAATCGGGGCGCGCGACAGTTTCTTTGATCTCGGCGGTCATTCGTTACTGGCGGTTCAGGCGCATCGTGAAATCCGCGAGGCCCTTGGGGTTAAACGGTTAAGCATCACCGACATTTTCCGGTTTCCGGTGTTGGGCGACCTGTCGGGGCGCGTTGACAAATTGTTGGGCGGCACATCACAACCACCCCAAAACGCGCCAAAACAGCAAGAAAAAGCCGCCGCGCGCAATGACGCGATGTCCAAACGCCGTGCCATGCGCGCCGCGCGGCAAAAACAAACCTCGTGAGTGAACGGCCCGATATCACCGCATTTGTGCAATCCCTGACTGGATCGGGGGTTGCCGTCGCGGCGATGGACATCGGGCACACAAAAGGCGCGCTTTTCCCGCAAGAACGCGCCGCTATTGCCCGGGCGACAAACGCGCGCAAACAGGAATTTGCCACAGGTCGCGAGGCGGCGCGCCTTGCCATGCGTCGCCTTGGGGTCACGCCCGCGGAAATCCCGATGGGCGCCGACCGAGCGCCGGTTTGGCCCAAGGGATTGCGTGGCAGTATTTCCCATAGCGGTGACATTTGCGTGGCCGTCGTCTCCCGTTCCGACGTGTTTCAATCGGTTGGTATCGATATCGAAACGGACACGCCGCTTGACGATGATCTTCTTGATACGATTTGCACCGACACCGAACAACGTTGGCTGCTAAAACAAGACGCCAACGCCCGCGGAAAATTGGCCAAATTGATATTTTCAGCCAAAGAATGTGCCTATAAGTGCCAATACCCGCTGTCATTAGAGGTGATTGATTTTATGGCGTTTGAAATTTCCCTCAACCTTGGAAATCACCGATTTGATGCCTGTTTCACCCGTCAGATTGGCCCGTTTGCCGCAGGAACGCGGTTTTTGGGGCACTATGGCGCGGCGTTCGGATCGTTCGCGACCATAATATGCCTGCCTGCCCCCAAAATCGCCACATTTCGCGATTAACCAATTCTCTAAACACATTTAGGCGAATCGTAACCGCCTTGGTCGTAAATAGAAGCACGCGAGAATCGTGTGTCTTAGTCGGAGTATTGGTGTGGAGAAATTCCTGCCCCTAAGCGAACTTATCGCGGCCTTTCGGCGGCATGTGATGATGTTTGCCGTCATCGTTGTGCTTGGGATGGTTGTTTCGGTTGTTTACGCGCTGAATCAGCCGCGCATTTACCAGACGACGGCCATGATTCAGGTGCTGCAACCAACCATCGCCAACCCACGCGATAGTGGCACATCTTCCGCCCCTACCTTGCAGCTTTTGCAGGTGGTTGAGCAGCGCCTCATGACGCGTGACAATCTTATCCGGATGATCGAAAAACACGGGCTATATGCCAATCCGCCAAACATCCCCATGGCGGATAGGGTGCTCAAGCTACGGCTGGCAACGCAGGTCGAAATGATTGTCGACCCGAATTTGCGCTGGCGGTCCGATATTTCACCCACGGCTCTTTTGGTCCGCGTTTCCGATGGTGATCCGGCGTTGGCCGCGATGCTCGCCAACGAATTTGTTGCAAGCATCATTGAGCAAAACCGCCAAAGCCGCGCCGATCAAACGGGCACCGCGCTCGCCTTTTTTGAAAGCGAGGAACAGCGTGTAGGACGTGAAATTGCGCGACTGGATGCCCAGATCGTGGCGTTCAAGGAGGCAAACGCCGACTTGCTACCTGACGGATTGGCAGCGCTGCGCGTGCAGCTTGCCACATTGGAGGAAACCCGCCTCGAACTTGAAAGCCAAATAGCCGAATTGAACAATGGCACCGCGAACGGGGCAACCGCCGTGGTCAACAAACGGTTGGCGCAGCTTGGTGTTCAATACAATCTCATCGAGCAGCGACGGCAATCAATTATCAATCTGATTAACCAGGCCCCACAAGCGGAACGGCAACATTTGGTTTTGACCCGAAAATTGCAACAATTGACCGACCAATTTGAAGTGATCAACCAAAGCCGCGCCAAGGCCAAAATGGATCAAATGCTTGAGGCGGGACGCCAAGGAGAAAACTTCAAGGTTCTGGAAACCGCCCTTGTTCCGGTGCATCCGATCGCACCAAATCGCAAAAAAATTGCAATGACCGGCAGCGCCGCAAGTGTGGTTCTGGCGTTAGCCCTCATTTTACTGCTTGAAATGCGAAAGCCGGTAATTCGGACGTCGGCCCAATTGGAGCGGCGGTTGAATTTACGGCCCGTTGTGGCAATTCCAACGCTCACACCTATATCGAAAAGTGGGTTTGCCCGTTTGAAAACCGGAGCCTTTATGGCCCTTGGTGGAATATTTATCGCTCTGGTTATGGTGTTTGTCTTCTCATCCTGAGGCTCAAACTTTGAATTCTGAACAGACCTAGGCCGAACGCGCGCCCCCGCGTAATGACGGATGAAATTGCTTGGTGCGCTAGAATCCGTGATTCTGGCGCAGGGCATCGCGAAAACACACCCCGAAATTCGACAACCTCGAATCACCTCAAGTGAGGCGTGCACCACAGCCGTGGAAACAATAGACCCAATTTTACCAACTTTTTCGAAAGTTTAGAAACAAGCGCGCAACCCATGGGTGTGCGAAGCTCCAAATAATTAACCAATTTACTCTCTGTTAAAATATAAAGTCTATAAAAAACAGACCATTAGCAATAAGCATCGAATTGTCGCTATGGATTTTTTGTCCAAATTAGGCCAAATATTGTCACAATAAAGTCTCAATTAGGAAACTACCGCTGCTGCTACCGGGTGAGCGTTACCCGAAAATTCTGGGGAATTTTGAATCGCAAATGAGAGGAGTTGATTGGCGCCCGCCCGTCAGGTCCAATTTTGCCCGCCCTTTTTGGCGGAATAATTTGCTGTGCCTGGCAATGTTCTCAGGTTCACTTGTCGTCCGCTTGTCGGAAGGGTTTCAATATGTCGTTTTACTCAAGTAGAGATTTCGCAAATAATCTTGTCATAAATGCGGCTGTATCGGGGCTTTACCGCGATCATGCCAAACGCGCTCTCGATTTTTGTCTTGCATTGCTGCTTGCTCCTGTTGCCGTTCTTTTGCTGGCACCGCTTGCCGCTTTGGTTGCGCTTGATGGCACATCGCCGTTTTATTGGCAAAAACGCGTCGGTTTGCGCGGGCGTGAATTCTATATGCTGAAATTACGCAGCATGGTGCCAAATGCGGATGCTTTGCTTGTTGCCTATCTCGCCGAAAATCCAGAGGCACAGCGCGAATGGGATTTCCATCAGAAACTAAAGCATGATCCGCGCATTACCCGAATTGGCCGATTTATCCGCCGCACATCTCTTGATGAATTGCCGCAACTTTGGAATGTTTTCACCGGTGAAATGTCGTTGGTAGGCCCGCGCCCGATCATGTGCGACCAACGCGAGATTTACCCCGGTTCCGCTTACTATCTGATGCGCCCCGGCATTACCGGTCTCTGGCAGGTTTCCGATCGCAACGAATGTAGCTTTGCCGAGCGCGCCATTTTCGACACTAAATATCACCGTCAAATGTCATTTATGGCAGATATTTCGGTGATTTCACGCACCGTTGGTGTCGTTTTCCGCGCAACGGGTCACTAATTCACGTCATTTTTTGATCGCATCCCGGACATAAGGGCCATTACCCGTTCACCCCATGCTGTCCAGTTCAATGTGGTTTGGTAATATTGGCGCGCAGATTTGCGCAGCTCCGAATATCGCGTAGGTGTGCCAAGATAGGATTGCAGGCAATTGGCAAAATCGTCTGCCGTTGCCGTGGCTTCAAGGGCATGACCGTTCACCCCGTCGATGACCGGAATCCCGCCCAATTTCAAACAAATCGACGGCAGCCCATAAGCGGACGCCTCGCAGAACGCGAAACCATAGGATTCAAAGGACGGCATTACCAGAAAATGCGCGGCCCGAAACAGGGCTTCGAATTGGGCAAATTGTGTCGGGTCGGATTTGTCCAATGACGGATAGACCGTCATTGCATCATTGGTATGGAACGGCGGTGGAACGCAGCCAATGACTGATAAATGCGCGTTGATCCCGCGTTTTCGCAAGGCGACCAAGGTTTCAAACACCAGCGGCCCGCCTTTTGCGAACCAGTCCCGACCAACCAAAAGGAGATGAAGCCCATCTTTGGTCGGTGGCGGGCTTGTGTTTTGTTCGGCGGGATTTGGAATATTGGCCCCCCACGGCACCACCAACGATTTTCCCGCCTCAAGCCCATAAACGCTATCTGCGCGATCTTTTTGCCAAGCTGACGGCCAGAGATTGAGGTCGCAGGATTGAAAAATTCTGGTTTCGGCACGCGTTATCATTGGATCAAACCGGCGCGACACTGCATTGGATTTGAACGCCTGCCCGATGGCCGATTGCCGATAAACCGTTGGCGTCGCGTCGGCTGTAAACACCTGAAGCGTGTGTTTTGGCCGTTTCACATGCGCCAAGGATTGGAAACTATAAGGGCAAAACAACACATCATATTGCGTTGCCTTCAACAGTTTTGAAACGCCGCGCCCGATAATCCGCGACAATAGCAAATGCGCCCGCCACCTTGCACGAAGATTGATCGAATCCGGCATCCGATGGATCATTCTGCGCAATGGTTCGGCGACAAACCAAGAGGGGGTTATGATATCAATTTCCGCGCCTTGTTGGCGCAACGCATTGTAAATACGCGCATTTCCACCCGAGTAGGTCCACCCTTCAAGCGGTGACAAGTCACAAAGATACGCGATTTTCAATTTGGTCATCCCGGGTTCGTCATCTCAATATCATTCGCCGCAAGAAATCACCCCTTTGCGGCGGTTTCAAGACCGGCGGCAATTTTGGCCTTGAGGGCACAGTAACGAATTGATTTCACGGTATTTCGCCGATTTTTACGGAAGGTTACGACAGCCGGGATATTGATTGATATACCTTACGGAACAACCCCGACTATCGCCCCACAAGGATCACCAGCACCAACATGCCCAATACGCTCGCCTATATTATGTTGCTGATCTGGCCGATTGTGACCTATTTGCTGTTTCGCTATCTACCACGGTCGCGGGCGTTGGTGTGGACGGTGTTGACCGGATATCTTTTGCTGCCGCCGCTGCCCGCAGCCATTGATTTCCCGCTGTTCCCACCGTTGAACAAAGACGTTTTGCCAAATTTTTCGGCCTTTATTATTTGCCTTTTGTTCCTGCCAAAATTTCCGTCATTGATCCCGCGTTCACCAATTGCACGCCTGTTAATCGCGGTTTTTGTGCTTACCCCGATCGCCACAGTTCTGGGCAATAGCGAGCCGATAACATTTGTTGACGGGGCATTGCCGGGCCTGCGCATTTTTGATGCCGTCGCGATGGTGATCAATCAATTCATCCTGTTGCTCGGTTTTTTGTTGGCGCGCTCCATCCTGCAAACGCCCGAGGCGCAGCGTGATTTATTGGTGGCGCTATTGCTCGGCGGGTTGGTATATTCGGTGCCGATGTTCATCGAAATCCGGCTTTCGCCGCAATTGAATCTGTGGGTTTACGGCTACTACCAACACCTGTTTGAACAGAGTATTCGCGGTGATAGTTTCCGCCCGCAAGTCTTCCTGTTTCACGGAATTTGGGCGGCATTTTTCACCATGACGACCGTGGTTGCCGGTTTTGCATTGGCCCGTCAAAGCAAAACGTTCGTGCGCCAGAGATATCTCGTTTCGGCGCTTTATCTGGTCGTTTTATTGGTCCTGTGCCGGACATTGGGCGCGCTTATATATGGTATTGCCCTTGTGCCACTGGTTATCCTTGCCGGCAACAAAACCCAGATCCGCATAGCGACGGTCTTGGCCACGCTTGCCCTGCTCTATCCCACCTTGAAAAGTGCCGATTTGGTGCCGACAAATGCGATGCTTAACGCCGCCGAAAGCATAAGCCCCGAACGCGCCCACTCTCTTAAATTCCGGTTTGATAACGAGGATTTATTACGCAATCGCGCCAATGAAAAGCCGCTATTCGGGTGGGGATCATGGGGGCGCAATCACGAACATAATCCTGTGGATGGCACCATCACCACCGTGTCTGACGGGCGTTGGATTATCACGCTCGGGGTGTTTGGCTGGGTCGGATTTCTGGCCGAATTTGCCCTGCTTGGTTTGCCGATTTTCCTGCTTTGGCGCGAGGTGCGTCACCTGCCAAGTTCCAAAATATCCCCGTTTTTGGGGCCGCTGGTCCTTCTTCTCGCGATTAATCTTGTGGATTTGATCCCCAACGCGACGCTAACCCCGCTGACTTGGTTGCTTTCGGGGGCGTTGCTTGGCCATGCTGAATTGCTCGCCCGTCAACGCCGCGGGGGAACCCAAGGGAGGGAAGATCGCCCACCCCGCCACCGGACGGTGATCTAGGGTGGCGGGGGCAACAAAACCACGGGTGTTGATTATCGCCGAGGCCGCCAATCCCGAATGGGTAAGCGTGCCGTTGATCGGCTGGTCACTAGCGCAGGCATTGGCCAAAATCACCGATGCCCATATCGTCACCCAGATCCGTAATCGTGACGCATTTTTGCGGGCGGGCCTGACGGAAGGGCGCGATTTCACCGCCATAGATTCTGAGGCCTTCGCCCGCCCGTTGTGGAAAATCGGCACCCTGTTGCGCATGGGCGAGGGCAAAGGATGGACCGCACTGCAAATGGTTTCGGCGCTGTCCTACCCCTATTTTGAACGGCTGGTTTGGAAAAAATTCGGGGCGGACATCCAATCGGGCAGCTATGATATTGTGCATCGTATCACGCCATTATCGCCAACGATAAACAGCCCACTGGCCGCCAAATGCGCGCGTGCGGGGGTGCCGTTTGTCCTTGGGCCGCTTAATGGCGGGGTGCCGTGGCCCAAAGATTTTGATGCCGAGCGGCGCGCCGAACGGGAATGGTTGTCCTATGTGCGCGGGGCCTACAAGGCGTTGCCGGGTCGCAAATCCACCCTGAAACATGCTGCGGCGATTATTGTCGGGTCGCGCCATACCGAAGGTGAAATCCCCGCCCGGCACCGCGAAAAATGCGTTTATATACCGGAAAACGCGATTGATCCGGCGCGTTTTTCACGGATTTCATCGCCGCAATCCGGCCCGTTACGCGCCTGCTTTATTGGCCGGATGGTCCCCTATAAAGGCCCCGATATGTTGCTTGAGGCGGCGGAGCCGTTGTTGCGTTCTGGACGTCTTGAAATAGATATGATTGGCGATGGGCCGATGATGGACAGGTTGAAAACCCTTGCCAAAAGCACCGCCGGAAATGTGCATTTTCATGGCTGGTGCGCCCACGAAAAGGTGCAGAATATCGCCGCGAATTGTCAACTGTTCGCCTTTCCGTCAATCCGCGAATTTGGCGGTGGTGTTGTGCTTGAAGCGATGGCACTGGGCCTTACCCCGTTGATTGTCGACTATGCCGGACCGGGGGAATTGGTGGATAAAACCACAGGATTCAAAGTGCCGATGGGATCGCGCGCCGACATCATTTCGGCGTTTCGAAAATCGCTTACCGATATTGTGGAAAGTCCTGAAATGTTGACCCGAACCGGCAAGGCATCAAAGGCGCGCGTGCAGGATTATTTCACATGGGACAAGAAAGCCGCGCAAATCGACGAGGTTTATAGCTGGATCACAAACGCCGGTAATAAGCCCGATTTTTTTCTAGATTTCGCGCGCCGGAATACCGACCACCGTTGCCCCGGCGGGCACGTCGCGTGTCACCACCGCATTGGCCCCGATCCGCGCATTGTCGCCGATGGTCAACGGCCCGATAATTTTGGCACCGGCCCCGATATCGACATGGCCGCCCACCACAATTGCATCCGATAACGTGACCTGATGGAAAATCATCACATTTGCTCCGATCACCACGTCGGGATGGATGATAATCCCCGTCGGGTGTGGCAACCGAAGACCCCCACCAATTTCCATATGCAGGTGTATTTCGCTCTGGGTGATCAGCGACCAAAACCCGTGCACCAGAACCCAGTATTTCGCCGCAATCGCCCCGATCATCCCACCCTTGGCGCGCGCCGCCTGATAACGGCGAATCGCGCGGATCAATTTCGGGCCGGAATCGCGAGGCCCGCGAATATTTTCGCGTTGCCAATCGGGGATTGTGGCACTTACGTTATCGTCGGTTTCCAAATTCCGCCTCCTGAACAAACAGATGCCGTAATTGTGTCGTTAAAACGGGGCGTGGGCAAGAGGTGACACATCGCGACCCGTCGCAATTGCAACCTTGACGCTTTGCCCGCAACCGCGCGTTATGAAACGCAGCAACAATAGGCCGAAACGTGACATACCGTAGGGAAATTGATGGGTTGAGAAGCATCGCGGTGATGTCCGTGGTGCTGTATCATTTCGGCCTGCCGGGCCTGTCGGGGGGATTTGTCGGCGTTGATATTTTCTTTGTCATCTCCGGTTTTTTGATCGGCGGTATCCTGTGGGGCGAATTTATCAACACCGGCCACCTGTCGTTAAAGCGCTTTTACATCCGCAGAATCCGCCGCCTCGCACCGGCATATGTGGCCATGGCAGTGGTAAGCTTTGCCGCCGCATGGGTCGTTCTTTTACCGTTTGAATTTCGCGAATTTGGCAAGGGGCTTATCGCCGCCACTCTTTATCTTGCCAATGTCCTGTTTTACCGGCAATCCGGTTATTTCGATACTGGCGCCGAAGACAAGGTGTTCCTGCACACTTGGTCGTTATCGGTTGAGGAGCAATTTTATATAGTGTTGCCGGTGCTGTTGCTGCTTCTGGCGCGCAATCGGTCGCTGGTGATCGCGGTTCTTGGCGGCCTGTTTATGGCGTCCCTCACCGCGAGTATTGTCGCCACCCCGAGCAATCCAACCGCCGCATTTTATCTATTTCAATATCGCGCCTGGGAACTTCTTGCCGGGGTTTTACTGGCCATTTACGGCCACCAAACCACAAGCCATTGGCGGTTTCATGGCGCGCTGTCGTGGGGGGGGATCGCCCTCGTTCTCGGCAGTGTCGTGTTCATTTCTGCCGATCGCGGATTTCCGGGGTATCAGGCCCTGTTTCCAGTGGCGGGCACAGTTTTGATCCTGCTCAACGGGCGTGACGATAATCTGATCAACCGGCTATTGTCGGCGCGTATTCCGGTTGCGATTGGCCTGATTTCTTATTCCCTTTATCTGTGGCATTGGCCGGTTCTGGTGCTGTCGCGGTCGTATTTTGACGGCTATCACGGCGTCGTCGAACCGGCGTTCTGGGTGACGGTTTCCCTGTTGCTTGCAACGCTGTCATGGCGATTTGTCGAGCGGCCGTTTCGCGGGGCGGCAATGCCGTCGGCGCGTGCGGTGTTTTCCACCGCCGGTTTGGCCTCTTTCATGCTTTTGGCGCTTGGGTCGGGCGTTTACCTTACCCAAGGTGCGCCCACCCGTTTCGATCCGCAAGTGCGGGTGCACATCAATGCCTCTGCCGATTTTCTACAGGATTTTAGCCGCTGTAAAATCGCCGCTTCCGGTCCTTTTGCGGGATTGGAAACCTGCCCGATTGGTCCGGAAAACGCCACGCCAGAAGTTCTGATTTGGGGCGATTCCCATTTGCGCGCCTTTTATGAAGGCATCGCACAATTGGCACGCGAAACGGATGTGCCAGCACTGGTTATCTGGCACGCCGGTTGCCCGCCTCTTTTCGGGGTGCAAAAGCGCGAAACCGCCGCCACCCCTGCCGAGGATGCCGCCTGTAATGCCGCCAATATCACCCTGCAATCGGCGCTGACGGACACCCCCGATATCAAACGTATCCTGCTTGTCGGGCGCTGGTCCTATTATGCGCAAGGCAGCGGGTATGGTATTGATAGTGCGAATGAAATCACCCTCTCCGGTCAGGATTTCGCAACCGCCGCAACCGCAACCATCAACAATCTGTCGCGCCGGTTTGACGAGGTGTTCGTTCTGCGCCAAGCGCCGGAAATTCCGCAGTATGATTCACGGGTTGTTGCGCGCCGCCTTGCCCATGGGGATTTAACCGAAGCGGGTGCATTGGCCGAAATTACCACGGTTTTGCGGGCGGATTTGCAAGCGCGTGTTGCCTTGGGCGAGGCCCCGTTTCGCGCGCTTGATGGCAAAAACATGACGTTCCTCGACCCTTGGCCAATGCTTTGTGATACCACACAATGCAGCGCGATTCAGGACGGACAAGGCATGTATTTTGACAATAATCACATCACAAACACTGCCGCCCGCCGGTTGCGCGGATTGTTTTTGCCGATCTTTGAGGGCGCAAAACCATGACCGGAAAACCTCCGAAAATATGGGATGTGATCGTAATCGGCACCGGCATGGGGGGCGGCACTATCGGGCGTCGTTTGGCCGAATCCGGGCTGTCGGTGTTGTTCCTTGAAAAAGGTCCAAAAGGCGCGCGCGGGGAACAACAGGCCCTTGATGGCGAGATGTTTGATCCGGTTGCGCGGCGTGTGCGCGGGTATTGGCCAACGCCGGTAAAGGCCGACATAGACGGGCAGGATGTTGAGTTTTTCGCCCCTCTTGGGGCCGGTGTGGGCGGATCATCGGTGTATTATGCCGCCACATTGGAACGCCCCGAACGGCATGATCTTGAAACGACCCCAACCATGGCGCACCCCACTGCCGGGTGGCCGGTGGATTACGACACATTCCGCCCCTATTTTGCACAGGTAGAAGCGCAATATTTCGTCAATGGTGACGAAGATCCTCTCTATCAGGATGGGCCGTCAAACCTGCGCCCAGCCCCCCCGATTGCGGCGCAAGATCGCGTGCTTTTGGATGCTTTGGCCGAGACGGGCCTGCACCCTTATCAGGCGCATATGGCCGTGAAAAATGTCGAGGGATGCCAGCAATGCCTTGGCCATAAGTGCCCGCGAAAGTGCAAGATGGATGGGCGGTCTGCGGGGGTGGAACCGGCCCTTGAAACCGGCCACGCCACGTTGATCGACAATTGCGACGTGACCGCATTGCGCGGCACAAAAACCGCCATCACCCACGTCGAAACACGGCGCAACGGCGCCGCGCAAACCTATCACGCCAAGGTGTTTGTATTGGCGGCCGGCGCGCTTAATTCGCCGCGCCTGTTGCTTGCATCAACCGCGCCGCAATGGCCGCAGGGGTGCGCCAATGCATCGGGCAACGTCGGACGCAATCTTATGTTTCACCTGACCGAAATGTTTGCAATTTTCCCACGTAACGGCCCACCCGGAACGTCCAAGGCATTGGGGTTGAGGGATTTATATACCGATAACGGCGCCCGTCACGGCATGGTGCAGGCGATGGGAATCGAAGCATCATATGGTGAAATCGTGCATTACCTCAATCTGATGTTTGATCGCTCGCCTTTGCGGGCGGTGAAATTCCTGCGCCAATTCACCCGTATTCCTGCCATGATCGCGGTCAAAATATTTGGCCGCGCCAAAGTATTTGCGGGCATATTGGAAGACCTGCCCTATCGCGGCAACCGTGTGCAATCGGACCCTGAAAACCCTGACATCATCAAGATCACTTACCGGTTTGCGCCTGAGTTACTGGCCCGTAGGCGCGCATTTCGCAAGCGCATCAAATCGGCGTTTCGCGGGCAACGGGCGGTGTTTCTTGGCGCGCAACCCGATCTTAATTTTGGCCATGCCTGTGGCACACTATGTTTTGGCGACGACCCCGAAACCAGCGTGTTGAACAGCGATTGCCGCGCCCATGGAATCGACAATCTCTATGTTGCGGATTCATCATTTATGCCAACGTCTTTCGGGGTCAATCCGAGCCTGATGATCGCGGCAAATGCGATGCGTGTCGGGGATCGTATCGTTGCCAAATTGGGAGAGAGCAAATGACCGAAAATCCGAAAACACTTGCCAATGGCGTGGCGGTTGTGACCGGCGCGGGGTCGGGCTTGGGGCGCGCCTTGGCGATTGAATTGGCCAGTTCTGGCATGAAAATCGTCGGTTTTGGTCGGCGTAAAGAGGCGCTTGATCAAACTGCCAACATCATCGGACCGCAGTTCACGCCGATGGTTGTTGATGTGGCAATCCCCGATGAGATCAACGCCGCATTTGACGAGATCGCCAAAATCGGGCCGGTTACTATTTTGATCAATAATGCCGCCGTTTTTCCGCGTCGGGATTGCCTTGAAGAAACCGCCGAGAGTTTTATGCACACGATCAATATCAATCTTGGTGGCACGTTTGCCTGCACCCGCGCCGCGCTTCAAACCATGACCAAGGACGGGTTTGGGCGGATTGTGAATATTTCAAGTTTTGCCGATATTGCGCCGATGCCCGCCGCAAGCGCCTATAGCGTATCCAAAGGGGCAGGCCGGATTTTGACGCGCGCCCTTGTGGCCGATCTAGGCGATCGTTTCCCCGATATTGTGATAAGCACCTGGATGCCCGGAATGTTGGCCACGCAAATGGGGGTGGCCAATGGCCTTGCGCCGGAAGTGGCCGCCAAATGGGGGGCGAAATTGGCGCTGTGGCATGACCGGTCGTTGAACAATGCGGTGTTTGAAATGAATGTAGAAATTCTATCGCCAAGGTCGCTAAAGCGGCGGATCAAAGACAAGGTCCTTGGTAAAACGCCGATTCCGCGGGTGTTATGAGGATCGCCTTTGTAAAAAGGCGGCAATCGTGTGGCGCGGCAATATCCAGATGCAGGCGGCATAACGTTTAAACAGACGGCGCGGATTTAATAGCAAACGCCACGCCCATTCCATCGCAATGGCGCGCACCCATTTTGGCGCACGCACCTGCACGCCGGCCAAAAAATCAAGGCCGGCCCCGATGGACACAAAGCCGACATTTGGCGACATCTTGCGCCCGCGCGCCCCAAACTGTTCCTGCTTCGGAGCGCTAAGAGCCAGAAAACAAAGACCAATATCGGCATTATTCAAATCATCAAAAATCTTTTCGGCATCTTTGCCTTCGGGATCAAACCCGAAGGGTGGTGCAATTTCGGTTTTGATTTTCAAACCGGGGGCTTCACGCAATAATACCTCTGCCGCTGCGGACAAGACCGATTCTGTGCTGCCGACCAATGCGGTATTAACGCCGTTTTTTGCCGCCAGCTGCGCCATCGGAATCACCAGTTCCGACCCCGGTATCAGAGCCACAGGTTTTCCGGCAAGACGCGACAACCACACAATCGGGTTGCCATCGGCAACCACAAAATCCTGCGCACGATAGGCCGCGCGGAACGTCGCATTACGCGAAAGAATAACCAGATGATCAAGATTGAGCGTCGCCAGAGCAAAGCCGGTTTGATTGGCAAATCGCGCCCCTATTTCGCGCCATAATTGCGCCTTTTGCGTAATATTGACCGCGATTTCATCCGCGCCGAAATTGAAATTCAAAATGCTCTCCTTGCGCGGCTTTTTAGGTCTATCTGTGCCTAGCATATCATTTCATCACTGACACACTGAAATCGGGTTAACGATGAATCAGGGCGATTTACTGAAGGTTAGAAAGTTGTTGCAAATCATAGGGGTATATGAATCTTTGTTCTGAACGTCAGGCCCGGAGGTTATTATCTTGATTTCAGTTCGATCAGTTTTACGTCAGGTTCCTGATCCGCGCGG
>JAUZRV010000091.1 GCA_030950105.1 Rhodobacterales bacterium
CGCAACCCTGCCGATTTACTGTGGAATGATGTTGATATCGTTTTCGAATGCACCGGCCTGTTCAAATCCCGCGAGACGGCCACCGCCCATCTTGAAAACGGATCCTCACGTGTTCTCATTTCGGCCCCCGGAACGGACGTTGACAAAACCATCGTCTATGGCGTCAATCACGACTTGCTTGGTCCCGATGACCACATTGTTTCCAACGCCTCCTGCACCACCAACTGCCTTGCCCCTGTTGTTAAAATTCTGAATGACAACATAGGGATAGATCGCGGATTCATGACCACGGTGCATGCCTATACCGGCTCGCAGCCCATGCTTGATACCTATCACAAGGACCTTTATCGCGCGCGTGCCGGGGCGGCAAATATGATCCCGACCTCGACCGGTGCCGCCAAAGCGGTAGGTCTGGTTTTGCCCGAACTTGCGGGGCGCCTTGGCGGCGTTGCAATTCGTGTGCCCCTGCCCAATGTATCGGTTGTCGACCTCACATTTGACGCATCCCGTTTGACCAGCGCCGAAGAAATCAACGCCCTGATGCATGCCGCCGCCAACAGTGCCCCCCTCAAGGGAATCCTTGGCTGCACCGATCGCAAACTGGTTTCATCCGATTTCAATCACGACGCACGGTCAAGCATATTTGTCACCGACCAAACCAACGTGATGGATGGCAAAATGGCCCGTATTCTCACGTGGTATGACAATGAATGGGGCTATTCCAACCGGATGATCGACACCGCCCGCGAAATGGCCAAATACCTTTAACGAAACTTTTCATCCAGCGCGGTTTTGACGGGTGGTGTGACAAATTTTGTCACATCCCCACCGAGCCGCGCAATTTCTTTGACCAGTTTGCTGGCGATGGCCTGATGGCGCGCGTCCGCCATAAGGAAAACCGTCTCGACACTGCTGTCGAGGGCGCGGTTCATGCCCACCATCTGAAATTCATATTCAAAATCGGCAACCGCACGCAGGCCGCGCACGATCAATTGTGCGCCCACATCGTTGGCGCAATCAATCAACAGATTTTCAAACGGATGCACCACAATTTCTGTGCCGGTTTTCGCGGACAGGGCCGCACATTCCGCTTCGATCATCGCAACCCGTTGTTCGAGATCAAACAAAGGCCCTTTGTCGCGGTTTATCGCAACCCCGATGACCAAACGATCCACCAAAGCGGCGGCCCGTTTGATAATATCAATATGTCCCAGCGTGATCGGATCAAAAGTGCCTGGATACAGAGCTATGCGCATGGATTCTACTCTCTCGTGATTTGACACCCGCACGCAACAATATTGCGCGCTCAAATGCAAGAGCGAAAGCGGGTCAACCGGAAATTTTCAAAACCCGGCTTAATGCCCCATTATCATGCCTTCGAGCGCCTCTTTTTCCATCGAAAGTTCCGTAAGGCGCGCCTTGACCACATCGCCAATGGTCACAATCCCGATCAATTCCCCCTTTTCAACCACGGGCATATGGCGAAACCGGCCATCAGTCATGCGTTTCAACACATCGTCGGCGCTATCGCCTTTGGCACAACAGACCGGATTGCGGGTCATCATTTCATCCACTTTTTCAAGCAGACAATCGGCACCGCGAAGCGCCAAAGAGCGCACGATATCGCGCTCTGATAGAATACCGGCAATTTTTTTGCCGTCCTTAGAGACAATCACACCGCCAATGCGTTTCTCGGCCAATATCTGCGACACCTCGGAAATCAAGGCACTCGGCTTTACACAAATAACTGCGCCTTCGCCTTTGGAATTCAGAATTTGGTGCACAAGCATCGACTTACTCCTCTAATTTAATTTCATTATCAGTAGCTTCACCGCAATATCCTTTCAGGTCAATCCCTCTAACCGTGCAACTTCGCGTCGAATACCCGCTGTTAGGGCCGCTGCGAAACGGTTAAGCCGTTCAACTCGCCGATCGTCTTGGTGACGGATAAGATAAAAACTGCGTTTGATGCTAATCTGGTCAACCAATACTTTACGCAGGCCGGTAAACGCCGGAATCGCAAAATCATGCACCACCCCGACACCGCAGCCAAGGCGCACCCAGTTGATTTGCACCGACACAGAATTAGAGGCGAGCGTGACATGATCCACGCCAAAATCAGACAGGTAATCGAGTTCCTTGTCAAAAATCATATCGGAGATATAGCCAACCATGCGCCGCCCGCGCAGATCCTCCAGAGTGTTTATCTCTCCATATTTCGCGAAATATGCCTCGGACCCAGCGAGATGCAGATGGTAATCGGTCAGTTTTTGCACGCTTAACCGCCCCGCCGTCGGTGGGCTAAGCGCAATGGCCATATCGGCCTCGCGTTTGGACAGGTTAAACACCCTTGGAAGGGCTACGATTTGCACCTCTAGGTCGGGATTTTCGTCAACAATCGCCGCACAGACCTGTGGCAGCAGGAAATTTGCCGACCCGTCCGGCGCACCCAGCCGGATTTGCCCCGACATCCCCCCCGCCTGCCCTGCCAATTCTTCAACCGCGGCGCGCATCGCCCGTTCGGCCCGTTCGGCATGGCCCATCAGGCGCGCGCCTTCGCTGGTCAAAATATACCCTGTAGGCGATTTTACAAACAGCGATGCCGCAAGTGACTGCTCCAATCGCCCGACACGCCGCCCGACGGTTGCTGGATCCACCTTAAGCGCCTTTCCCGCCCCGGAGAGGCTCTCGGCGCGTGCGACCGCGAGAAATACTTTCAAGTCATCCCAAAGAGGGTCCATGCCGATACTCCTGCAAAAATGCAAAACCTGTTTGAAATATTGCCTCTTTTCCTGTGAAATTTGCAAGACTATTCTACCCTCAAATTCAACGGAGGGAATCCCATGCAAGAACTTACACATTTCATCAACGGCGAACGCGTCAAAGGCACGTCGGGGCGGTTTAGCAATGTTTACAATCCGGCCACCGGCGATGTGATCGGCAAATGCCCGCTTGCCAGCACCCAAGATATGGACAACGCGGTCAAAATCGCCGCTGCCGCACAACCTGCATGGGCCGCGATGAACCCGCAACGCCGCGCGCGCGTCATGATGAAAATGGTGTCCTTGCTGCACCGTGACATGGATAAACTGGCCGAAGCCCTGTCAATCGAGCACGGTAAAACCCTGCCCGACGCGGCCGGTGATGTCATTCGTGGTCTCGAAGTGGTTGAATATTGTATTGGCGCGCCACAGCTCCTCAAAGGCGAATATACCGATGGCGCCGGTCCCGGTATCGACATGTATTCGATGAAACAGGCGCTTGGCGTTTGCGCCGGCGTGACCCCGTTCAATTTCCCTGCGATGATCCCGATGTGGATGTTTGCCCCGGCCATCGCTTGCGGCAACGCCTTCATTCTTAAACCATCCGAACGCAACCCCACCGTGCCGATCATGCTCGCTGAATTGATGGAAGAAGCAGGCCTGCCCAAAG
This sequence comes from Rhodobacterales bacterium, assembly GCA_030950105.1. Lineage (GTDB taxonomy): Bacteria > Pseudomonadota > Alphaproteobacteria > Rhodobacterales > Rhodobacteraceae > JAUZRV01. The sequence continues at coordinate 3,433 of JAUZRV010000091.1, forward strand.
GTATTATCCAAGTGGTAAACGGCGACAAAGAAGCGGTTGATGCGATCATCGAACATCCGACCATCCAATCCATCGGTTTTGTTGGCTCGACCCCGATTGCCGAATATATCTATGCGGGTGGCTGTGCGGCCGGCAAACGTGTGCAGGCCTTTGGCGGCGCGAAAAACCACGCCATCATCATGCCCGACGCCGATATGGATCAGGTTGTTGATGCCCTCATCGGGGCCGGTTATGGCGCGGCTGGCGAACGCTGCATGGCGATTTCGGTGGCGGTTCCGGTGGGCGAAGACACCGCCGACCGTTTGATTGCGGCCCTCGCCCCACGGGTTGAATCGTTGAAAATCGGTCCTTACACTTCGGAAAACGACGTTGATTTCGGTCCGGTCATCACACCGGAAGCCAAGGTCAAAATTCTCGGGCTTGTCGATAGTGGCGTAGATCAAGGTGCAAACCTTGTGGTTGATGGCCGCGGTTTCTCACTTCAAGGGTATGAAAACGGCAACTTTGTCGGGGCGTGCCTGTTTGACAATGTCACCACCGATATGGACATCTACAAAACCGAAATCTTCGGGCCGGTATTGTGCACCGTGCGCGCCAAAACCTATGAAGAAGCCATCGGCCACGCGATTGACCATGAATATGGCAATGGCACCGCGATCTTTACCCGCGATGGTGACACCGCGCGTGATTTTGCCAACCGGATCAACATCGGCATGGTCGGCATCAACGTTCCGATCCCTGTGCCTTTGGCCTATCACACCTTTGGCGGCTGGAAAAAATCGGCATTTGGCGATTTGAACCAACACGGACCGGATGCGTTCAAATTCTACACCCGCACCAAAACTGTGACCTCGCGTTGGCCATCCGGCACCAAAGAAGGCGCGGATTTCTCGATCCCGACTATGGATTAAGCTGCGCATCGGGGGCATCTACCCCTAGCAACCACGCATTAAAAAAGCCCCGCAGTATCACCTGCGGGGCTTTTCCAATTCTATGAGACCGTTTTTACCAAGCCAAAGTTCTCATATCATCCCGGAACAACCAGCTTTCAACCAAGTCCCAGCTGCCCATAACAACGCCATCAATATAGTCGGCTTTTGTCAGCCCCGCCGCCTTTGAGCAGGCGCTACACATGATCACCGTGCCACCATCGGCAATAAACGCCTGCAACATATCCTGAATCGATGCACCTTTGGCGGCCATCAACCCGTGAATATGGCTTGGCCGTTTTTTATCCGCCAGATACACACCGCGCACATTTAACCAGATCGCGGTAGGATGCCCGTTCTTCAATGATTTCTGGTGTGCAAACATAATCGCCTTGCCGGCCGCCCACGTATCATCGGTGGTCAGCGTGATAAACAAGCCCGCTTTGTCTTCATTTGCGCTGGCCATCACCGGCGCAAGCAACAAGGTGAACACAATAAATAATTTGGTCAATAGGGGAGTTAACCGCGAATCTTGGTGATGGCATAATTTTCAGGTGGCGTATCATGGATGTGATTCATGCATCCAATATTTCCAGGAAAGGAAAGATACGCCATGACAGAGACTACAGTTACACCCCTCATACAGCCAGGGGAATT
>JAUZRV010000092.1 GCA_030950105.1 Rhodobacterales bacterium
ATCGCGTACAGGCTTTTTCTTGGCTCCCAGATTTAGGTTTACCTCCAGACAAACAAAAAACCGCCGAAAGAGCTGACACTCTTCTCGACGGTCAATTTGAAATAGTCTGTGCTTGCCCACTCTATCCGTTGCTCCGACGCCGAACTGGCGGATTGGCGACGCAAGGCAGGGCCACATTCGCTATCGGCATTCTTGCGCCGCCAGCTGGACAATGCGCCCGTACGGTAATTGACCTTTAAGGTGGATGAACGTCCTCGAATATCTATTCCGTGGGATTTCCAAGAAAAGGGTTCTTGAAAAATTCGCTGCCCGATGTCACCAGCAAAAAATAGGCAGTTGGCACTATCGGCGAAGATAGCCGAAAGCATTCGAAGTTGGGTAACGCTTAAGTCTTGTGATTCATCAACAATAACATGGCTAAATGGTTTTTCCGGCTTACTGGAATAATAATTCGCAACACTCTGGAAAACCTCATCCCACGTTGTTCTACCCATATTGCTGATTGACCGTAGCCGGTTTCCCAACCCCACCTTCCGCTCCGTGATCAGATCTGCGATTCCGTCTGTAGGTTTTGGATTTTAGGAAGGATTTCTCCGTGGAGCACTCAACGGAGGTTCTCATTGAGAGCGGTGTAGTAATTGGTCCCAGACGGTTTCTGCGGCCAATTCTTTGAACCGAGGAATAGCTTTCAAGGTCTGAAATCTGCCAAGCATCGACCACATTACGCCACTCGGAAAGTAGGAAGTTCAAACTGTTGTCCTGATAATCCAGCTTGGATTTTGCAGCGGATATAACATCGGAAACCTGACTGCCGTTTGGCCACATCGTGGAGCTTTCGTCGCGCATGTGCCCAACAATACGCCAGTTGCACATCCTGACTGACACGCTTGAGCAAGCGGTTGTAACCGGCATAACCGTCCACTTGCAGGATGCCGCTAAAGCCCTGCAATATATCATCCGCATATTTGCCGCCGCGCCCCGGCGCATAGGTAAAGGCCACACCTGGCGGGGCCTGCCCCAGCCATCGCCGATCATCGCGGGCCAGAGCCCAGAAGTATCCTGTTTTGGTTTTTCCTCGTCCCGGGTCCAGTACCGGGGCTGTGGTTTCGTCCATGAACAGCTTGCTGGATTGTTTGAGGTTTTCCAGTAGGCAATCATAGACGGGTTGCAATTCGTATGCGGCTTTTCCGACCCAGGATGCCAATGTAGAGCGATCAAGTTCAACGCCTTGTCGCGCATAGATTTGGGCTTGGCGATACAGCGGCAGGTGGTCCGCGTATTACGGTGCGTAAAAACAGCGGGTATCATGCGCCACCGTTTTTTTTAAGCATCTCGCCAGAAACTTGAATCACAGGTTTGTGACGAGGCGCGCGTGACATTGAGAGGATATGCAACACCGCGCCTTAAACCTGTCTCAAGGTTTAAGGCGCGGGGCTTTAGGAAATTGAATGACCGGCGATTTCACTCACCCAAACAGATCATGCGCAAGCTCAAGCGCCTCGATCAGAACATCAACTTCCGCCTTGGTATTATACATCCCGAACGACGCCCGACAGGTTGCAGTCACGCCGAGATGCTCCATCAATGGCCCTGCACAATGGTGCCCGGCACGCACCGCAACGCCTTTCTTGTCCAGAATGGTGGATATGTCATGCGCGTGGGCCGCCCCATCCATGGTAAAGCTGAATATCGCAGCTTTATCAGGTGTTTGCCCCTGAACGTTCAGCCAATTCAACCCTTCCAAACGCGACGCGGCATAGGCCGAAATTGCGTCTTCATGTGCGGCAATATTCGCCATGCCAATGCCCATCATATAGTCAAGCGCCACGCCGAAACCGATGGTTTGCACGATGCCCGGAGTTCCCGCCTCAAACATCATCGGGGGATCATTATAACTTACCGCGTCCTTGCTGACTTCGTGGATCATATCGCCGCCACCCATAAACGGGCGCATCTCGGCCATGCGTTCGGCGCGCACATAAATCGCGCCAGATCCCGACGGGCCATAGAGTTTATGGCCGGTAATCGGATAAAAATCACAGCCAAGATCAACCACATCGACCGGCATATGCACGGCCCCTTGCGATCCATCCACAAGCGTTGCAATCCCGCGTGCGCGCGCTGCATGGCAGATGGTTTTCACATCAACTTTGGTTCCTAACACATTGGAAACTTGCGTTATTGCAACAAGCTTGACCTTTGGGCCCATCGCATCAATCACCACCTGCGGATCAAGCGCGCCCATCGCGTCGACATCCACCCACTTCAACACAATCCCCATGCGTTCGCGCAGAAAGTGCCAAGGCACAATGTTGGCGTGGTGTTCCATCACCGACAACAGGATTTCATCCCCCGCCACCAGATTGTTCATCGCCCAGCCATAGGCCACCATATTGATGCCCTCGGTGGTGCCCGAATTTAGAACAATCTCGCGCTCGTCGGGCGCACCAAGAAACCGCGCAATAATCCCGCGCACCGCCTCGTATTTGTCGGTCGCAATATTTGACAGCGTATGCAGCCCGCGATGCACATTGGCATATTCATGACTATAGGCATTGGTAATCGCATCAATCACCACTTGGGGCTTTTGCGCCGACGCACCATTGTCAAGATAAACCAATGGCTTACCACTCACAGTTCGCGCAAGTATCGGGAAATCTCCACGAATTTTCTCTACATCTAGTGTCATGAGGCACCCCCAATTCTTGCCGCCCCGCCAATCAGGGCAACGATTAACGTTAGGCCAAATAATCCAACCATAACCGCCATGATCAACACCGCCGCCGCGCGGCCAATATTATCAAAGGCATGGGCCACTTTGACGAAGTTTATCAATATCCAGATGCCCCAGAGATTGCCAAAAATCGCCAACATGCCCGCCACTGTCGGCATCACAAACAACAACATCAACACCAGCGATTGCACCGCCAGACGCAGCACTTGTAGCCACGTGATTACCGCCAGAAACCCGTCAAGCGTGCCGCGCCCGCCCATTGAACGCCCCGACCACAGCAATGCCACGACCGTCAACACCGACATCCCGCCCGTCAGCACCGCATAAACCGTTGGCGATTGATAGGCTGGCAGAAATATCCCGCTGGCTGCTATCTGGGTTTTTGATATCTGGAAAAACACAAAAAACACAATCGCATTCAATACGGTCATCAAAGTAAGCGACAGCAGCAATTCAACCCGTGACAAGCCAAGGCCCAGAACAGCCCGCGCAGCCGCCTCTGGCGCGCGAAATGTCAATATAAACAAGGCTTTCCAGCCATCAATTGTCATGACTTGCCCCATTGCGCCTCTCGCAGCCCCATCAGCCAGAACCACAAGAATACCAAGAGCCAAAGCCCGCCGGTCACGGTCATTTGTGGTCCCGCTCCGATAAATCCCGCCACCAGACCATTAAGCAACATCATCGGCGATGCCGCCAAAAACGCCCAGAATAACGCCACCCGCGAGGCATAGCCGCTGCCGGTGCCGCCGATCAATCGGGCAACTACATGCGACACCCCTGCCAGCGCATAGAGCACCAGTGGCATCATAAACATCATCGCTATAAACGCGCCATACAGCGAAATATAGATGTCTTCCCCGCTAAGGTATGATTCGCGCGCAAATTTTGGCCACTGCGCAATAAACACCACCACACAGCCCACCATCACCAAAGTGAGCGCATAGGTTTCACCGGCCCCCATGCCCAAAATCCGGCGCACAACGCGCCCCGGACCCCGATATGTGGCCACGATATCACGGGTGATCGGCATCAGCTGCGCCGACGGGTCAACCACCCCTCAAGACGGTCACCGATTTCCGCAGCAAGCACTGGATTTTCAATTTCCTGCACCGCCTCGGCCAAAAATGCCAGGGTCAACAAATCCGTCGCCGGTCCCACCGGAACACCACGCGACCGCAAGTAAAACAACGCTTCTTCGTCAATTGCCCCACTGGTGGAGCCATGCGAACAAATCACGTCATCGGCATAAATCTCCAACTCCGGCTTGGCCAGAAACTGGCTGTCGCCGTCAAGCATCAAAGCCTGCGAAATCTGATAGCCATCAGTTTTCTGCGCGCCCTGTTTGACCAGAATTTTACCCTGAAACACCCCCGTGGCGCCATTGCGCAGCACGTTTTTATAGACCTGACGGCTCTCGCAATCGCGCCCGACATGGGTGACAAAAACCGTGTCATCGTGGTGAAACGGATTGTCGGCGCCATCGCCCATCGCCGCACCGGCCACATGCGCAAAGGAATTATCACCCAGCATTTCAATCACACATTCGTTGCGCGTCAACGCGCCATTCACCGTCAGAGAAAACGATTTAAACGTGGATTCACTGCCCAGTCTGGCGAAAATATGCGCAACAGCACGGCGTTGATGATCACGCCCCTGCGCGCGCACATGATGAAACGCGCCGTTGTCGGCAATATCAACTTCCATCACCTTGTTAAGCCGCGCCGCCGCCGGTCCGTTTTCCAACAACGTCAATTCCGCACCGCTCTCGACCTTGACAAGGTGGTGTAAGATCGCATCAGAAGTTGTTGATTTATGGATATAAATCAAACTTACAGGTTTGCTTGGTTTGCCCGTCACATGGATCACCACACCGGCCTCGGCAAAGCCGGTATTCAGCGCCGCAAGCGGCCGGTCAACCGGCGTTTGGCCCGCTTCTTCTAACACGCCATAGAGGTTCTTGGCCCAGTGTATATCAAGCGCCGCAACATCGGACAGCATTTCAATCCGCACCCCTTCAAGGGCTAGGTCGTCACTGGCTGCCGCATCAAAAACCCCGTCAACAAACACGATCTTGAGCCGGTCAACCTCTCCAAAAACCGGAGATTCGTCATGATCGAACACCTCCGCCTCCGGGGCCTCGTTTTGCATCAATGCATCGGCGCGGGTATATTTCCAATACTCGTCCCGCCGCCCGGGCATCCCCATCGCCCGCAACCGCGCAACCGCCGCCGCGCGTGTCGCCGTGATCCAATCGGCCCCCGTAGGTGCGGCCAGAGTCGCAAGCCGCACATCAACAGCATCCCGCTTGGCTTGCGCGATTTTTTCTCTCGCCATCGCCATTACGCCACCTCGGATAGAAGATCGGCATAACCGTTGTTTTCAACCTCAATGGCAAGCTCTGGACCGCCCGATTTGATGATCCGCCCGTTGGCCATGATATGCACCACATCCGGTTTGATATGATCCAGAAGCCGTTGATAATGCGTGATAACCAGAAACGAACGCCCCTTGTCACGTAGCGCGTTCACGCCCTCGGAGACCAATTTCATCGCGTCCACATCAAGACCCGAATCGGTCTCGTCCAAAATACACATTTTCGGTTCAAGCATGGCCATTTGCAGGATTTCGTTGCGCTTTTTCTCGCCACCCGAGAACCCGACATTCACTGGCCGCTTAAGCATATCAGCATCAATTTTCAGGGTTTTCGCCTTGGCACGGATCAATTTGAGAAAATCGCCGGCGCTCATTTCGTCTTCTCCGCGCTGTTTGCGCTGCGAATTTACCGCGGTGCGCAAAAACGTCATATTGCCGACACCGGGGATCTCGACAGGGTATTGAAACGCCAGAAACATGCCCATCGCCGCGCGTTCTTCGGGATCAAGATCAAGCAGGTTCACCCCGTCCAAAGTGGCCGTGCCCCCGGTCACGCGATAGCCCGCGCGCCCCGACAAAACATAGGACAACGTCGATTTACCGGACCCGTTCGGTCCCATAATCGCGTGCACACTACCGGCTTCGATATCAAGGTTCACCCCTTTGAGGATCTTCTTGTCTTCGTCTTCAAGTTCAACCCGCAGGTCTTTGATATTCAACATTTTTCACGTTTCCTTTGTTCGAATCAACCCTCACGGATTGGTCATTAGTCGCATCACTTGCAGCAGCTTTTCCGGAGGAATCGCCTGCGGCTCAATCTCAAATCTGGCCATCCGGCCGGTTATTTCCGGCACCCCGACATAGTCTTCGACGCTGTGGTAATGTTTGCGCCGCAGATAGTCATCAAACAGCAATATCACCGGCCGCGTTATCCGAAACGCCGTCGCCAATACACAACCCAACCGGAACCGCCCATCGACCAAAACCACATCCGGATGTGCCATATCCTCACGATCCCAAACCGCCAGCGGATACCGCCCAAAGCGCTTCCACGCGCGGTCATCCTTGGGATGCCCCCACTCCTTTGTCGGGCCAATATCGGCCCAGATCACCTCGACTTTGGACGCCGGTGGATTGGCCACAAACCAGTCCCGCATCATCGTCGCCCATTTCTTGTCGCTCTCGACCGAAAACACCGATTTCCCGACCATGTCACCGGCCAGAACCGTTGACCCGCCGCTGCCATACTCAAGAATGGTATCGGCATTTTCATAAACACCGCGCAATAACGCGGCCTCTGCGTCGGGCATGGTCAAATGGGGGCGGCTCATCGGCACAGTCTTTTTCTCATGCTTCCAATTCAGAGCCTTTTTACGACAGAACCACCGCGGTTCCGCTGACACTCACCATCAACATCGACCCGTTGCCACCGACCACTTCGTAATCAAGATCAATCCCGACAATCGCATTTGCCCCCATCTCGCGGGCGCGATCCTTAAGCTCTTGCATGGCGGTGTTACGCGCGTCCTGCAATTTGGATTCATATGCCCCGGACCGCCCGCCAACAATATCGGTGATGCTGGCAAACACATCGCGCACAATATTGGCGCCCATTATCGCTTCGCCCACAACAATACCTTTGTAATAGGTGATCTTGCGGCCTTCAATCGACGGTGTCGTTGTTACAATCATGATAGTCTCCAATTTTCACTACGGTAAAATTCTTAACCCACAGACCCTTCAAGGGAAATCGCCACGAGCGCCTGCGCTTCCATCGCAAATTCCATCGGCAGGGCCTGCAACACTTCCTTGGCAAATCCGTTCACAATCAATGCCACGGCCTCTTCTTCGCCAATGCCACGCTGGCGACAATAGAACATTTGTTCATCATCGACCTTGGACGTCGTCGCCTCGTGTTCGACCCGCGCCGTGTTGTTTTTGACCTCGATATAGGGCACCGTATGCGCCCCGCATTTGTCACCAATCAACAGGCTATCGCATTGGGTATAATTGCGCGCGTTCTGCGCCTTGGGGTGCATACTGACCAACCCTCGATAGGTATTTTGCGCCTTACCTGCCGATATCCCCTTGGAAACAATACGCGATTTCGTGCGCGCCCCCAAATGCACCATCTTGGTACCGGTGTCGGCCTGCTGCATATTATTGGCAATCGCGATCGAATAAAATTCACCCTGTGAATCGTCCCCGCGCAAAATACAGCTCGGATATTTCCACGTTACCGCTGATCCGGTTTCCACCTGCGTCCACATCACCTTGGCACGATCGCCCCGACAATCGGCGCGCTTGGTCACGAAATTATAAATCCCGCCCTTGCCGTTTTCATCGCCCGGGTACCAGTTTTGCACCGTCGAATATTTGATCTCGGCGTCTTCCTCGATGATCAATTCCACCACTGCGGCATGCAATTGCGCAACATCGCGTTTCGGCGCGGTGCACCCCTCGAGATAGGACACATAACTGCCCTTGGCGGCAATAATCAACGTGCGCTCGAATTGCCCGGTATTCTCGGCATTGATCCGGAAATACGTCGACAATTCCATCGGACAGCGCACGCCTTCGGGAATAAAAACAAACGATCCATCCGAAAATACAGCGCTATTGAGCGTCGCATAATAATTGTCCATCTGCGGCACCACTGTGCCCAGATATTTTTTCACCAGCTCGGGATAATCCTGAATAGCCTCGGAAATCGAACAGAAAATCACCCCCGCCTTAAGAAGCTCATCCTTGAACGTCGTGCCCACAGACACGGAATCAAACACCGCATCCACCGCCACTTTGCGCCCTTCGGCAGGCGCTTCTTCTGCGCCCTCGACACCGGCCAAAATCATCTGCTCACGCAGAGGAATACCCAGCTTTTCGTAGGTGGCGAGCAATTTTGGATCAACTTCATCCAGCGATTTCGGCTTAACTTCCATCGATTTGGGCCGCGCATAGTAGTAAATATCCTGAAAATCAATTTCCGGATAATTCACCATCGCCCAATCGGGTTCTTCCATATCTTTCCAGCGCGCAAACGCCTCAAGCCGCCAATCGAGCATCCATTGCGGCTCGTTATTCTTCTTTGAAATAAGCCGCACAATGTCTTCATTCACGCCCTTTGGCGCATATTCCATCTCGATATCGGTGGACCAACCATATTTATAGTCGCCACCAACCTCGCGCACCGCATCCACAGTTTCCTGATCAACGCCGTCCTTCACTTCATTCGCCGAATCTTTGTCTTCCAAAGCAACCATAATATCGTCTCCTGTTCGCTACGCTGCACCGACGCGCGGTATTGCGCTGTATTTCTCGTATTGGGCAAGCCACGCATCGGCGAACCGCATCACATCTTCTTCTGTCGTCGACAGGCCCATCGAAACGCGGATTGCGCTCGCGGCCTGCACATCATCATATCCCATGGCGCGTAAAACACTTGATGGCCGCACCTTGCCGCTTGAACACGCCGAACCGGCGGAAACCGCGATTCCAGCAAGGTCCATTTGCATCACCTGCGTCTCGCCTTTCCAGCCCGCAGTAATCATCGAAACCGTATTGGGAAGACGTCGCGCGCCTTTCCCGACAAAAATAGTCTCTTTTACACTGACCGCAAGCCTGTCTTCCAATAAATCGCGCAATTTTTCGACGCGCGCCCACATGCCGCAGTCAACATCATGCACCGCAGATACCGCCGCTGCGCCAAATCCGGCGATGCCAATCACGTTTTCGGTGCCCGCGCGTCGCCCTGATTCCTGACCACCGCCAATAATCTGCGCCGCGACATCGGTGCCACGTTTAACAACCAAGGCACCGACCCCTTTAGGACCGCCAAATTTATGCGCCGACAATATCACCATTTCCACACCTGACGCATTGAAATCAAACGCTATTTTCCCTACCGCCTGCGTCGCATCGCTCAATGCCAACCCGTTTGGCAACGCTTGCACAACCCCGGTTTCACCATTGGCCACCTGCACGCAACTGCGCGCCGGATCAACCACAGCAACCTGCCCATCGCCATCCGCACCCAATGCCGCAACTCCCCATGCGCCAACCGCGTCATGCTCAATCCCCGACACCAACAAATCCCGTCCGCGCATCGCCAGCGCCGCCGCCTCGGTGGCACTGGCCACAAAAATCACATCCGCATCTACCGCGCCAATTGCCACCGCCACTTGTTCGCGCGCCCGCTCGACAATCGCTTTGGCCGCGCGGCCTTCGCCGTGCACCGAACTCGGGTTGCCCACCACATCCATCGCCGCGACCATCGCCTCGCGTGCCTCGCTCCGCAGCGGAGTCGTCGCATTATGATCCAGATAGACCCGCGTCATAATATCCAACTAACCCAACATTTCATCTTGCCAAAAATACTCGCGCCGCAGGCATCCCGCCCGCCCAACGCAACGCCAATCATTCCGAATCCACCACTTCAAACAGATTAGGCACCGCACGGCACGGCATCAATTCATTGTCCATCACATCCGACAACCGCGTTTGATGCAAAAACACATAGACATGCGCACTCAAACACTCCCACAAACGGTTGCTCACCGATTGCGCCTTTGATCCTGATGATCCGCCCGACGCGCCTGCCCCTTTGTGCATTGCGTCCACGGCTTCATCGACCGCACTCAATATATCCACCACCCGAATTTCCGCCGGCAGATGCGCCAACCGATACCCGCCACCGGGTCCACGCACCGATTCCACCAATCCCGCACGGCGCAATTTCACAAACAACTGCTCCAGATAGGGCAAAGAAATATCCTGACGCTTGGCAATCTCGCCCAAAGTCACCAGATTATCCTCCGGTCGCATGGCAATATCGACCAGCGCCACCATCGCATACCGCCCTTTTGTGCTAAGCTTCACCTGCATTCCCCCGCAAGATAATGAGAATAGATTGACCTTACCGGGCACAGCGCTTATCCCGCATCAACCCAACCCGACACAGCGTCGGCAATTAGAACCGTTCTAAGGTGCCCAAGTAATTCTGTCAAGAATTACTCTGCACCATATGAACGTCCCAAAATACAGGAGTTCCCGACCCCATGCCCGAGGTAATATTTCCCGGTCCCGAAGGCCGCCTAGAAGGTCGTTATCACCCCCAAAAAGAACGTGACGCCCCGATTGCCATCATCTTGCACCCGCATCCGCAATTTGGCGGCACGATGAACAATCGCGTCGTCTACAATATGCATTATACGTTTTATAACATGGGCTTCACCGTATTGCGGTTCAATTTCCGCGGTGTTGGCCGCTCGCAGGGCGAATACGACCAAGGGGTTGGCGAATTGTCCGATGCCGCCTCGGCACTCGATTTCCTCCAGTCACGCAATAACAACTCCAAACACTGCTGGGTTGCCGGCTTCTCGTTTGGCGCCTGGATCGGGATGCAGCTTTTGATGCGCCGCCCCGAAATCACCGGCTTTATCTCGGTGTCGCCCCCCGCCAATATGTATGATTTCTCGTTCCTTGCGCCCTGCCCGTCTTCGGGTCTGGTCATCAATGGCAGCGCCGACCGCGTCGCGCCCCCTGTTGATACCGTGGCTTTGGTCGACAAACTCCATGAACAAAAAGGCATCACCGTCACCCATGACGTGGTCGAAGGCGCCGGTCACTTCTTTGAGGATGATCACATGGACACGCTCACCGGCACGGTCACCGATTACGTCAAGCGCCGCCTGACCGAGACAACCCGATAATCCACGAGGTAGATCATGGGAACCACCGAAGACCTCGCCGATGCCTTGGCGCGCGACGCCCTTGCCGCGACCAAAAAAACCGACGACGACACCATCATCCCCGAGATTGATCGTATTCTCGAGGCCTCGTCGTCGACCATGCAGGAGGCGTTCAATACCTCGATGCGGGTTTATGTCTCCGAAGAACGCGCGCGCCAATTCCTCAATCGCCGTCTCAAGGCCTTTGAAGACGGCACATCATGACCGCGCGTCTTGATGCGCAAATGGCGTTTCTGAACGAGGCCGACAGGTTAAAATCAATCCTGCGCGGCACCACGATTTGCGATGGCTCGCGCGCCGAAAATTCTGGCGAACATAGCTGGCACATCGCGCTTTACGCCATGATTCTCGCGGATCAGGCCGCGCCGGATGTTGATATCAACCGCGTCATCAAAATGCTGCTGATCCACGACCTTGTGGAAATCGACGCCGGAGATAATCCGATTTTTGGCGATTACGACGTGGCAGCGACAGAAGCACAGGAAAAACGGGCCGCTGATCGTATTTTCGGCCTGCTGCCATCTGACCAAGCAACCGAATTTCGCGCGCTTTGGGATGAATTTGAATCGGCGGCCACTGCCGACGCCAAGTTCGCCAAATCTCTTGACCGATTTCAACCGCCCAACCAGAACCTCGCGTCCGGGGGCGGCACGTGGATCGAATACAATGTTTCGCTTGATCGGATCCAAGACCGCGTCGGTGCAAAAATCGCCATCGGCGCGCCCGGTCTCTGGGCCTGGATAAAACCGCAAATCAAGGCGTTCTTTGCGCAACATGCGCGCTAAACAGTCGAACCGGCAAACCGGACATGCATATCAACCTATGCACGTCATACATACGTTTACCATACGTTGATTTCACCCGTTTTGCGCCGCTTTCTTGCGCTTTTTCTCGTCAATGACCTTCTGCGCCAGATCGCGCGCAATGCTGTAGGCGCCTTTGATTTTGTCACTATCCTTGGCCCAATCACGGCGCACAACGATCTTGTTGCCCTTCACTTTGGCCATGCCACGTTCGTCATTGATGAATTCCACCAGCCCCGTAGGCGAGGCATATTTATCGTTATGAAACTGGATCGTGGCGCCCTTTGGCCCGCCATCAAGCCGCGCAATTCCGGCGCGTCGGCACATGCCCTTTATCCGCACAACCAATAGCAACGTATTGACTTCTTTGGGTAATTTTCCAAACCTATCAATCAATTCGGCGGCAAATCCTTCCAGTTCCACCTTGGTCACCAATCCCGACAACCGCCGATAAAGCCCAAGCCGCACATCGAGATCCGACACATAGGCTTCCGGTATCAACACCGACACGCCAAGGTTAATCTGCGGTGCCCATTGCCCGTCATTGTCCGACAACCCTTCCATTTCACCGGATCTAATCTTGGCAATCGCGTCTTCGAGCATACTTTGATATAGTTCATACCCCACATCGCGCATCTGCCCCGATTGCTCGTCCCCCAAAAGGTTCCCCGCACCGCGAATATCGAGGTCCTGGCTCGCCAATGTGAACCCCGCCCCCAACGTGTCAAGCGACCCCAATACCCGCAGACGTTTCTGTGCGGTGGTGGTCAAAACCTTGCGCGGTTTGGTGGTCAAATAGGCATAAGCTCTTGTTTTTGAACGCCCGACTCGCCCACGTATTTGATAAAGTTGCGCCAACCCGAACATATCGGCACGGTGCACAATCATCGTGTTCGCGGTCGGAATATCCAATCCGCTTTCCACAATTGTGGTCGCCAGAAGCACGTCATATTTGCCGTCATAAAACGCGTTCATCCGGTCATCAAGTTGCCCCGCCGCCATCTGTCCGTTGGCCACAACAACCGTGACTTCCGGCACTTGTTCGCGCAAGAACGCCTCGATTTCCGGCAAATCCGCGATCCGCGGCACCACATAGAACGACTGCCCGCCGCGGTAATGTTCTCTTAACAGCGCCTCGCGTATAGTGATGGTGTCAAATTCACTCACATAGGTGCGAATCGCCAACCGGTCGACCGGCGGCGTGCCAATAATCGACAGATCACGCACCCCCGACAACGACAATTGCAAGGTGCGCGGAATCGGCGTCGCGGTCAGGGTCAGAACATGGATATCGGTGCGCATTTGTTTAAGGCGCTCTTTGTGCCCGACGCCAAAATGCTGTTCTTCGTCAACCACCAACAGGCCAAGGTTATCGAACCGGATAGATTTTGCCAGCAACGCATGGGTGCCGATCACAATATCCACCGTGCCACGGGCAATTCCTTCGCGGGTCATATTGGCGTCCTTGGTGCTCACGAAACGCGATAACTGTCTGACATTAATAGGGAAACCTCGAAACCTCTCGGAAAAACTCTTGAAATGCTGGCGCGCCAAAAGGGTCGTAGGCGCGACCACCGCCACCTGCGTGCCCGCCATCGCTGCCACAAAGGCCGCGCGCATCGCCACCTCGGTTTTGCCAAATCCAACATCGCCACAGATCAAGCGATCCATCGGTTGCCCGCTGCCCATGTCTTCGATCACATCGCCAATCGCGCCCAATTGATCGTCGGTTTCCTGATAGGGAAAACGCGCACAAAATGCCTCCCATGCGTGGTGTTCGGCTTCCATAACCGGCGCTTTGCGCAACGCCCGCTCCGCCGCCACCCGAATAAGGCGCTCGGCCATATCGCGAATACGCTGCTTGAGCTTGGCCTTTTTCGCCTGCCACGCACCGCCGCCCAGCCGGTCCAGCAATCCCTGTTCATGGCCATAACGCGACAGCAGTTCGATATTTTCAACCGGCAGGTAAAGCTTTGAGTTTTCGGCATATTCTATCGCCAGACATTCGTGCGACGCACCCAGTGCCGCGATTACTTCCAACCCTTGAAAACAACCGATCCCGTGGTCCACATGCACCACCAGATCGCCGGGATTAAGCGATTGTGCCTCGCTCAAAAAATTCTCGGCGCGGCGTTTGCGTTTGGGCGCACGGATCAAACGATCCCCCAAAACATCCGTTTCGGAAATTACCGTTATACCGGGCGCATGAAACCCGTGCTCCAACGCCCATACCGCCAGATGCAGCCCGCGTTTGCCAATCCGGCTTGCATCAGAAATAAGCGCCGCACCGGCAAGGCCCTCGTCCTCTATCAACCCCTCAAGCCGCTCGCGCGCGCCCTTTGAATACGAGGCAACAACCACCGGCCCGTCGGCCATTTTTACTTTGATATACTCCACCAAAGATTTGAAAAGGTTGGTGTTTTCCTGTTGACGCTCCGGCGCAAAATTGCGCCCGATACGGCCACCGGCATCAATCACCCCGGGACCTGTGGCCTTGGGCAATGGCGACAATTGCAACACGCGACGCCCCGCAATCGCGCGCTCCCATGCCAGATCATCCAGATAGAGCGCCTCAACCGGCGCCGGTTTATAGACCGAATCCAGATGGCTTTTGGCATTGGCTGCCAAACGACGGGTTTCATATTGATCGGCCACCGATTCCCACCGCGCCAGACGGCTTGGCGTGAACTGATCATCCAGAACAATCGTGGCGTCCGGCAGATAGTCAAACAGCGTTTCCAATTGATCGTGAAAAAAGCTGAGCCAATGTTCAACACCGGCATGTTTGCGCCCCGCACTCACGGCCTCATAGAGCGGATCATCGCTGCCCGACGCGCCAAATTCGATCCGGTAATTTTGCCGGAAACGGGTGATCGCCGCCTCGTCCAGTATCACCTCGGACACCGGCGCCAATTCAATGACATCAAGCTTTTCAATGGTGCGCTGGGTGGCCGGATCAAACCGGCGCGCCCCGTCCAGAACATCGCCAAACAGATCAAGCCGCACCGGCCCGCTATCCCCCGGCGGAAAAATATCAATGATGCCGCCGCGAATGGCATAATCACCCGGTTCCATCACAGTGGGGGCCTGCGAAAACCCCATATGCACCAGAAACGCACGCAACGCCGCCTCGTCAAGTTGATACCCGACCCGCGCCGAAAACGCCGATTTTCGCAAAGTATCACGTGCCGGAACCCGCTGTGTGACCGCGCCAAGCGTGGTCAGCAGAATAAATTGCGCCGGCATTTTATGCGCCAAACCGGCCAAAACCGCCATGCGCGCGGCCGATACTTCGGCGTTCGGGCTTACCCGATCAAAGGGCAGGCAATCCCATCCGGGAAACGTCAAAACCGCCATATCGGGGCGGAAAAACCGCAGCGCCGCCGCCATTTCCGCCATGCGTTTGTCATCACGTGCCACATGCACCACAGGTGCCGCGCTTTTGGCCAGTTCCTCGAGAATCAGACGCGCATCAAACCCTTCGGGCGCACCGCCAACCGTGATAAAATTCGACCCTGTCATCAAAACCTCGAAATTGCGGAAAAGCGGCGCATCACGGCCACCTCTTTAGAAAATCGAACCAACGGTGAGGTTCTGGAACATGCCCCACATGGCGGTGACGAAAATCGAGATCATCCCGATAATCTGTGTATATATCCGGTGCCGTTGCAGGCGCTTTTGCAAGGCGTCGCCGCGCGCGTCTTCGGCGCGGATCAACCGCGCGGTTGACAGGCTTAGCAACCAGATAATCGACATAGGAAACGCCAGCAGAAACACCGCCTGGGCAAATTCGAAATCATAGTAAAATGCCAGCAATACCAACATACTAAGGCCAAAACAGGCGAACCCGATCACCCAGAGTCCAGAGGTATTTCCGATGTAAAGCAACCGATTGGTGTTGATGCGCACCATATCTTCCAGGTCGACCTCGGCCTGCCCGCCCTGACGGCGCGCGCGCTGCACAAGATCATAAGGCACGCCCAGAACCCAGTGGCTCGTCGTGGACCACAGAACCGCAAGCGCAATCCAATACCAAAGGTTGGAAAAACTGCGCATATCAATCAGTTCAAAGATGCTTTGATGCCAATTCACTGGACACCCCTTAAATTGCCATACCGCCAATTGCCCTCTCTTACAGGCGGGGCGTGGCAATTCCTACCCTTGCGGCACCGGAATTATATGGATTTTACTTGTCGGCATAATTGTGTCACCAAAACCGCAACAAAAACTCATGTCAGGATGCCCTATGCAGCCCACACAAGCCCCGTTTCCTGCGACCCGCACCCGGCGCACCCGCCAATCGCACGGCCTGCGGGCTTTGGTGCGTGAAAATACTCTTACGGTGGATGATCTTATTTGGCCGGTGTTTGTGCGCGACGGCGACAATGTGATCGAAGACGTGGCATCGATGCCCGGCGTCAAACGGCGCAGCGTTGACATGGTGGTCGAGGCGGCGCGTGAAGCGGCGGACCTCGGGGTCACCACGATATGCCTGTTTCCCTACACGGATCCCGCCCTTAAAACCGCCGATTGCGCCGAGGCATGGAACCCCGACAACCTGTCCAATCGCGCCACCCGCGCCATCAAATCGGCCGTGCCCGGGATCACCATCATGACCGATGTGGCGCTTGATCCCTATAATGCCGATGGCCACGACGGGTTTGTTGTGGACGGTGAAATCGTCAATGATGCCACCGTGGAAGCGCTTGTTAGGCAGGCCCTGTCCCAAGCCGATGCAGGGGCCGATATTATTGGTCCCTCCGATATGATGGACGGGCGCATCGGGGCGATCCGCCATGTTCTTGAATCCAACGGCCATGAAAACGTGATGCTGATGTCTTATGCGGCCAAATATGCGTCGGCGTTTTACGGGCCGTTTCGCGATGCCGTGGGGGCGTCCGGTGCCCTTAAAGGCGATAAAACCACCTATCAAATGGACCCGGCCAACGCCAACGAGGCCCTGCGACTGGTGCAGCGCGATCTGTCGGAGGGCGCCGATATGGTGATGATCAAACCGGGGATGCCCTATCTTGATATTTGCCGGCAGGTCAAAGACACCTTTGGTGCGCCCACATTTGCCTATCAGGTCTCGGGGGAATACGCGATGATACAGGCGGCGGCCCTGAATGGCTGGATTGACGGGGAACGCGCCATGATGGAGAGCCTTCTGGCCTTTAAACGCGCCGGATGTGACGGGATCCTGACATATTTTGCCCCGGAAGTTGCCCGTAAACTGGCGAAATAGCGCGCAATATCCCCCGCATAAACCCAAGATATAGTGACAGTGCCCCTGCCGCGCCCTATAGTGACGTCAGATCGGACCATAAAAACAAACGCCGACAGCAGTATACAACAGATATCCACAACACACGGGCACATATGACATGAGCAATATTTCTCGACGCAAGTTTACGTTGGCGGCATTGGCCGCGGCAACGCTCACCGCGGGGTGTGGCAATGGTATCGGGGGCGGCGGCAGTGACACCATTGATGCACGCGTCGACGCCACGCTTGAACATCTCTATGCCACCTACCCCAACACCCGGACCCTTGCCGACAAAGCCAACGGGATTCTGGTGATGCCTTTGATCACCGAGGCCGGATTCGGGGTCGGCGGCGGCTATGGACGTGGCGCACTTAAGGTTGGCGGTGTCACCGTCGATTATTATTCCGCCGCCAAAGGCAGTTTCGGGTTTCAGATCGGCGCCAAACAATATGCGCACGTGTTGTTTTTCATGACCGAAGACGCTTTGGGCAATTTCCGCCGCTCGAACGGCTGGGCGGCCGGGGCGGATATCGAATACGTGATCAGTGACCGTGGTCAAAATCTGAACGCCGAAACCACGACGTCGCTTGCCCCGGTTGTGGCGGTAATTTTCGGACAGGCGGGCCTGCATTTCGGGGCCACGCTCGAGGGGATCAAATACACCCGTATTATTCCCTGAACAAACACCGGAATTGCGGGTAAATTTACCCGCAATTCACCCAAACAACCGGATCATTTTGCGACAGCCATTGCGCCCCATATCCGCCCTCTGATATAGTCTTGTGAACGACGCACAAGAGTTCCAGACAGGGCGGAAATAAGACGTGAATGACACCCCAGAAACACCTGATAACGAAAAAGAAAACGCGCCCGAGCGCCCGGTATATGACGGGCCGGTGATATCAATCACCGAGGAGATGAAAACCTCCTATCTCGATTATGCGATGTCTGTGATCGTTTCGCGTGCGATTCCCGACCTGCGGGACGGGTTGAAACCGGTGCATCGGCGTATTCTTTATGCCATGGACGAGGCCGGCAATACCCCCGACAAAGCCTACCGGAAATCCGCCCGTCCAGTGGCCGATACCATGGGGAAATACCACCCTCACGGTGATGCCTCGATCTATGATGCCCTCGTGCGCATGACCCAGGATTTTTCGATGTCTTTGCCGCTGCTCGACGGTCAGGGCAATTTCGGTTCCATGGACGGCGACAAGGCCGCGGCGTTTCGGTATACCGAAGTCCGCCTTGAAAAGGCCGCCATTGCGATGCTGGCCGATATCGACAAGGACACCGTCGATTTTCAGGACAATTACGATGGCAAAGATCGCGAACCGACGGTTCTTCCGGCGCGGTTTCCCAATATGCTGGTCAATGGCGGCGGTGGTATCGCCGTCGGCATGGCGACCAATATTCCGCCACATAATTTGGGCGAAGTGATTGATGCCACGCTGGCCCTGATCGAAAATCCGGATCTGACCATCGAAGAACTGATCGACTATATCCCCGGTCCCGACTTTCCCACGGGGGGCATTATGCTTGGCCGGTCTGGCGCGCGCAAAGCCTATCTTGAGGGACGCGGCAGCGTGATCGTCCGCTCCAAAACCCGGGTCGAGGAAATTCGCAAAGACCGCTATGCGATTATCGTCGAGGAAATTCCCTATCAGGTCAATAAATCGGCAATGATCGAAAAAATCGCCGAACAAGTGCGCGAGAAAAAGATCGAAGGCGTCGCCCATGTTCAGGACGAATCCGATCGCAATGGCGTGCGCGTGGTGATTGAACTGAAACGTGATGCCACGCCTGATGTGGTGCTTAATCAATGCTTCCGCTTCACCCCGATGCAGACCTATTTCGGCTGTAACATGCTTGCCCTCAACAATGGCCGGCCTGAAACATTGACCCTGAAACGGTTTCTGTCGTCGTTCCTGATCTTCCGCGAAGAAGTCGTGGCACGGCGCACCGCGTTCGAGCTGCGCAAAGCCCGCGAACGCAGCCATATTCTGTGTGGTTTGGCGGTTGCGGTGTCCAATGTCGATGAAATCGTCGCCACTATTCGTGCTTCTGCCGACGCCGCCGAGGCCCGTGAAAAACTGATGACGCGGCGCTGGCCTGCGGGTGACATTGCCGAATATATCAATCTGATTGATGATCCCAGCCATACAATGAACGACGACGGCACCTATTTCCTCTCGGAAACCCAGGCCCGTGCCATTCTTGAATTGCGCTTGCAACGCCTGACCCAGATCGGCGTTAAAGAAGTCACCGATGAATTGCAGGAACTCGCCGGAAAAATCCGCGAATACCTTGAAATCCTTGGCTCTCGTGAACGCATCATGGGCATTATCAGCGCTGAATTGACCGAAGTGCGCGACAAATATGCCGTCGACCGGCGCACCCAGATCGTCGATTGGTCCGGTGATATGGACGACGAAGACCTGATTGAACGCGAAGATATGGTCGTCACCGTGACCTCGGGCGGGTATATCAAACGCACGCCTCTCGCCGATTTCCGCGCCCAACGTCGCGGCGGCAAAGGTGTGTCCGGCATGGCCACCAAAGAGGAAGACGTGATCACCACGCTTTTCGTCGCCAACACCCACACGCAATTGTTGTTCTTCTCGACCGATGGCATGGCCTATAAAATCAAAACCTGGCGTTTGCCGCTTGGCGGGCGCACCGCCAAAGGCAAGGCCGTGGTCAATATCCTGCCGATCCCTGCCGGTGTTTCTGTGGCCGCGATCATGCCGGTCGATGTGCCGGAAAAAGACTGGCAAGATTTGCAAATCGTGTTTGCCACCTCGGCCGGCACAGTGCGGCGCAACGCGCTCTCTGATTTCACCAACGTGATGCGCAACGGCAAAATTGCGATGAAATTCGAGGGGGACCACGAAAACACCACCTTGATCAATGCCCGCATCACTGCGCCGGATGATGATGTGATGCTGGTCACCAATTCGGGCCGCGCCATTCGTTTCCGCGCCTCGGATGTGCGGGTATTCAATAGCCGCTCGTCGGTGGGTGTGCGCGGGATCAAATTGTCGGGCGACGACGAAGTGGTGTCGATGTCGGTGATCCACCACTTCGAGGCCTCGTCCGAAGAACGCGTTGCCTATCTTAAAATGCGCCGCGCCGTGGCCGGACAAACCGATGATCTGGACACATCCGAGGAAGAAGACGTCGATGTAAATGCCACCATATCCCCCGAACGTTATGCGCAAATGTCGGCTGCGGAAAACCTGATCCTGACTATTTCCGAAGGCGGGTCCGGCAAACTTAGTTCCTCCCATGATTATCCGCTGCGTGGACGTGGCGGCATGGGCGTCGCGGCCATGGACAAGGCCATGCGTGGTGGTGATCTGATTGCCTCGTTCCCGGTCGAAATCGAAGATCAAATCATGCTGGCAACGTCCAAGGGGCAATCCATCCGGGTTCCGGTGATGGGCATTTCCTTCCGCTCGCGCAGTGCCGGCGGTGTCAAAGTGTTCGATACCGGACGCGGCGAAGTCGTGGTTTCGGTGGCGCGCATTGCCGATCAGGCCGACGAAGACGACGGCGACGGCGACCAAGACAGCCGCGAAGAAAGTTAAAAACGGTTGGGGCGGCCTAAGGAAACTCTGAACAACATGGCTTTCGGCATGCGGA
>JAUZRV010000093.1 GCA_030950105.1 Rhodobacterales bacterium
ACGCGGCATCAGCCGCCCGAACACCCCCAGATATCAACCTTCAACGCACACTCTAAGCTCAGTTCAAAACGCCGCCGTCAACCCGGCCGATCCAGTGCGCCGGAAGGAAATACCCGGAGTCTGATGAATAATTCGGGCTAGGGCGGGACCCTTGCGGACTATGGTTTCATTTTGCCGAAAATGGTCCAGAGAACTTCATAATCCTGACATGAATTGCTATCATAACGCACCTTGAGCAAGTGGGTTCATTTTTCTGGACGCATATAAACAGCGGTTTCGAGGCAAACATGGCAGATTATACACTGGACTGGAGCACTGCGGGCGCCAATGGCGTTTATGGTCTCGCTTCAACGGATAATACATCAAGTGTCGAAATATCAACCACGTCAAATGCGACGGGGCAGACTGCTGCGGTAAGTTCGAATGGTGCGCCGTCTGCCGAGGCGCTTTGGGTATCTGGATTGACCGAAGCGGTAACAACGCAAATGACATTTGCCGATGCGGTCGAAAATGTAAGTTTCGAGGTGTTTGATCTCGATTCATCGGGGGCGACCTGGGATGACCAGATCACCATTATTGCGTTTGATGCCGATGGCAATCAGGTGCCGGTTACGTTTACCGCCCTGGATGGGCTACATTCGGTTGTTGGCGGCACACAGCTTGATGCCGATGGTAATGCGTCGGCGGGTGTTGAAACAACGGGTGCGCCGGATTCTGTTACGGTGACAATTGCCGGTCCGATCGCCAGTTTGAAAATCATATTCAACCACGGGGAAAGCGCGACGAACAGCGGCACATTCGGTGTTAGTGACCTGTCGTTTGATGCGGCCCCGGATTTCATTGTCGAGGGCACGGTGGGTGCCGATCTAATTGATCTGAACTATTTTGGGGACCCCGAAGGTGATCGGGTGGATAATAACGATGCTGCGGATGGATCGAATGACGATGTGATCATGGCTGGTGAAGGTGATGATACGGTTTATGGCGGTTTCGGGAATGATGTTATTTATGGCGGTGCCGGAAAGGACAAACTGAACGGAAACGAAAATGCCGACACTATTTATGGTGGCGACGGCAATGACACCGCAGAAGCCGGCACTGGAGATGATGTTTTTTATGGCGGCGCGGGTGATGACTGGGTTAACGGCGATTACGGCAACGATGAACTATATGGCGGCGCAGGCAATGATTTTCTGCGCGGCAGTTTTGGCAATGATACGATTCATAGTGGCGAAGGCGATGATTATCTCTGGGGCGGCTACAACGACGATACATTTATTATCACCAACAATTTCGGCAATGACACGATTGATGCCGAAGAAGAAGCCGAGGTTCTTGGGGACACTCTTGATCTGACGGCGGTGACGGATGATTTGCGGATTGATCTGACGTCCGGCGTGACCGGCAACGGCAGTTTTACCGACGGGGTCAGCACAGCAACATATATTGATATCGAGAACATCAAATTGTCGGCGGGTGTGGATACGCTTGTTCTGGCGGATGGGTCGGGGGCGGATCGCGTTGAAGGGTTTGACGCGCCGACCGACAATGGCGACGGCACCTATAGCGGCATTGATATGCTGGACGTGACGGGGTTGACCAGCGACAGCGGCACAACGCCGGTGAACACAGGTGATGTGACCGTGTCCGACGACGCCGATGGCAACGCGGTTTTGACCTTCCCGAATGGTGAGGCGCTTACCCTGGTCGGGGTTCCGGCCAGCGCGCTTGCGACGCCAGAGGCGCTTAACGCGATTGGTATTCCCTATCCGGCGCTTGACGGAATTGTGGAAGGCACAGCCGGAAATGATCTGATCGACACCGCCTATGTTGGTGATCCGCAAGGCGACCGGATTGATAATAATGATGCGATTGATCCAACGGCCGGAGGTGACGACGATGTTGTTCATGCCGGATTTGGCGATGATGTTGTTTTTGCCGGGGCCGGTGATGATCTGGTTCTTGGCGGCGCGGGTATGGATACGCTCCATGGCGGGGCGGGGGATGACCGGCTTGAGGGGCAGGATGGTGATAACACCCTGTTTGGCGATGCTGGTAACGATACGTTAATTGGCGGCGACAATGCCGACCAGATTTTTGGCGGCGATGATGCCGATCTGATAATCGGCGCGACGGCAGGTGACGCTGTTGATGGCGGTGAAGGCGGGGATGATAATGACACCCTTGATCTGACCGGCATGGGACCGTTGCATATTATTTATGATCCGGCCAATAGTGAAAATGGCACCGTGGAATTTACCGATGGCGCGGGCACTGTGACCGGCACCATGACGTTTGAAAATATTGAAACGGTGGTGCCGTGTTTTACCCCCGGCACGTTGATTATGACGCCAAGCGGCGAGCGCCCTGTTGAGGAACTCGAAGTCGGGGACCGGGTGATCACACGCGACAACGGGGTGCAGAAAATCTGTTGGCTCGGGGACAAAATGGTTGATGCCGGCGACTTGCGGATCAACCCGAAATTGCAGCCGGTTGTCGTGCGCAAAGATGCATTTGGCGAGGGTCTGCCCAATCATGATCTGGTGCTTAGCCCAAGTCATAAACTTTGGCTCGAGAGCGAGATAGCATCGCTTTATCTTGGCGAGCGCGAGGTATTGGTGGCAACCAAACATATGGTGAATGGCCGGTCTGTGCATCACATAGCTGCGCCCGAAGTGCGCTATATCCACTTTATGTTCGAGCGGCACGAACTGGTTCTGTCCAACCGGATCTGGACCGAAAGTTTTCAGCCGGGTGACATGAGTTTGAGCGCGATTGACGGCGATCAACGCGACGAGATATTTGCGATATTCCCCGAATTGGAGACCATTGAAGGCGCGAAATCCTATCTTGCGTCACGGCAGGTTCTGAAAAAACACGAGGCGCTATTGTTGCGGCCTTAACCGCCGCAACATTTTCCCTAGCGTTTGCGGGCCACCTTGCGTTTTATTTTGTCACGCTTGCGTTTGTGTTTGGCGGATTTGCGGCGCGGTGATTGACCGGGACGGGCGCGCCCGCCTTTGGGCAATGTTTTGCCCTCGATGGTGAGCAATTCCAGAGATATGCCGCCGGTGACCGGCGCGGCCTCGGCCAAACGCACGGTGACGCGCTGGCCAATGGCGATGACGAGACCACTATCGGTGCCGGTCAAGGTGCCTTTGTCAGCGTCGAAATCAAAATATTCGCGCCCCAATGTGCGGATCGGAATCAACCCGTCGGCGCCGGTGCCATCAAGTTTGGCAAACGCGCCGAAACGGGCGATACCGTTGATGCGCCCGCTAAATTCATTGCCAACCTGTTCGGATAGAAACGCCGCCAAATAGCGGTCGGTGGTGTCGCGTTCGGCCATCATTGAGCGGCGTTCGGTATCGGAAATATGTTGGGCGGTGGCTTCCATCGTATCGATATCGACACGTGATAATCCATCTTCGCCCCAGCCATGCGCAGTGATCAAGGCACGATGCACGATCAGGTCGGCATAGCGGCGGATCGGCGAGGTGAAGTGCGCGTATGCAATCAACGCGAGGCCGAAATGCGAGAAGTTTTTCGGGCTGTAATAGGCCTGCGTCATCGACCGCAAGGTGGCGATATTGATCAATTCGGAATCGTCGGTGCCCGCGGCGGCATTGAGCAACGCGTTGATGTGGCTGGTTTTGAGAACCTGCCCTTTGGCAAGGGAGAGACCCGCGGCATGGGCGGTATCGCGCAGAGTTTCGAGTTTTTCGGGCGAGGGTTCTTCGTGAACCCGAAACAGCAGCGGGGTTTTCTTGGCCACAAGGGTTTCGGCGGCGGCGACATTGGCGAGGACCATCAGTTCCTCGATCAATTTATGCGCGGGCAAACGGTCGCGGAATTGCACCGAGGAGACCTTGCCATCATCACCCAATACCACCTTGCGTTCGGGCAGATCGAGATCGAGCGGTTGCCGGGCGTTGCGCGCCAACACCAGTGCATCATAAGCGGCGTAAAGCGGGCGAATAACCGTGTCCATCAAGGGCGCGATTTTGTCATTCGGGGTGCCGTCTATCGCCTGCTGCACTTCTTCGTAATTGAGCGAGGCAACCGAGCGCATCAGGGCGCGCATGAAGCGGTGACTGATCTTTTCGCCTTTGGCGTTGAGAACCATACGCACCGCGAGGCAGGCACGCGGCACGCCTTCGTGCAGCGAACAAAGATCTCCGGACAGCCGGTCGGGCAGCATCGGCACCACACGATCGGGGAAATACGAAGAATTGCCGCGTTTGCGGGCCTCGTCGTCAAGCGCGGTGCCGGCGGGCACGTAATGTGCGACATCGGCAATCGCGACCCAGACGATATGGCCGCCTGAGTTTTTCGGGTCTGTATCGGCTTCGGCAAAACAGGCATCATCATGATCGCGCGCATCGGCGGGGTCGATGGTGATGAGCTGCATTTCGGTCAAATCGGTGCGGTTGCCAAGGTCGGCGGGGGTCATGGCGTCGGCCTGTGCTATCACCGCATCGGGGAAAGCGTCGGGAATACCGTGTTGGTAAATCGCGATCAGGGACACGGCGCGCGGGGCTGTTGGATCTCCCAGACGGGCAACAATGCGCGCGGTGGGCAGGCCAAGGCGGTTCTTGGGGCCCGATTGTTCGGCCTCGACAAGTTCACCGTCTTTGGCATCGTTTTGGGCGCCTTCGGGGACGATCCATTCCTTGTTGCTGCCTTTGTCGACGGGCATGATGCGGCCACCTTCGTGGCGTTTGCGGTAAACGCCGAGGATGCGCAGAGGATTGGTTCCGATGCGGCGGATCAGGCGGCCTTCGTATTGGAAAGCCTCGTTTTTCAATTCGGTCACGCGGGCAAGGATGCGGTCGCCTTCGCCCAAGGCGGGGTCGGACGCCTTAGAAATCAGGATAATTTTTGGCTCGTCGCCTGCGCCCTGCCATTCCATCGGGCGCGCAGTAAGATCACCATCGCCGGTGGGCGCGGTGATTTGCAACACGGAAACCGGCGGCAGGCGGTCGGGATCGCGGTAGGTTTTTTTGCGTTTCTCAAGATGGCCTTCGTCTTCGAGGGTCTTGAGGATCTGTTTAAGGTCAATACGGGCCGATCCCTTGATGCCGAACGCGCGCGCGATGTCGCGTTTGGAGGTCAGGGTCGGGTTTTCGGAAATCCATGCGAGGATTTGTTCTTTTGTAGGGATTTTATTCATGGGGGCGGGGTAGCACGGGTCAGGGCAGATGCGCAATGTCAAGGTCTGCGGCGGTGTCGATGTCTTGCAGGTGGTCGATTTGCGCGATGCGAGCGCGGCCCATGTTGGCGATGCTGTCGACGAGGGCGTGTTTGGTGGACCAGCGCACGTTTTGGAACAAATTGCGCGGGGGCGGCGTGGTGCGCTTCATCCCGACAAGCCAGAAACCGCCGTCGGTGGCAGGGCCAAAGACAGCGTCGTGATTGCCAAGGCGTTGAAACGCGCGGGCAATATGGGCGCGCCGGATGCCGGGGATATCGCCGCCGATGATGCAGGCGGGGCCAGCAGGCAGAAGCGCGGGATTTGTGTGCAAAATACGGGCCATGCGGGTGCCAAGATCACCGCGCCCTTGCGGGATGATTGGCAGGTGTTGCGGCCAAAGCGCGGGATGTGTGGCGGTAGTGTCCGGGGCGACGGAAAGCACGATTTGCCAGCGTGGATCATTCATTTCGCGCAAAAGGCGGCGGATTTGGTGGCGAAACCACCACGCGGCGGCGGTCATGCCGATGTCGCGGCCAAGGCGGGTTTTGACCTGCCCGGCGCGCGGCTGTTTTAGCATGATCACGAGCTGTGCCCGTCTCACAGTTTTAAAACCATATCAAAATGCGGAATTCCGGCATCGAGATATTCATCGCCGGTGATGTGGAACCCGAGTTTTTGATAGAAACCGGTGGCGTGGGTTTGCGCGCCTAACAGCGCGGTTTCGATCTCGGGCATTTGGCGCAATTGGTCGAGGGCAGCGATAATGAGCGCCTTGCCAAGACCGGTGCCACGATGCGATTGCAACACGCAGACGCGGCCTATTTTACCAAGGTTGTCTTTGACCACGATACGGGCGGTGCCGACGGGGTTTGGCGCGTCCATCGCGAGAAAATGCAGCGCGGTTGCATCATCGTCGTCGACTTCCTCGGACACGGGAACGCCTTGTTCCTCGATGAAAACGACACGGCGCAATTCAAGGCAGGCCTCAAGGTCGGTGGTGCGCATCACGCAAACGGTCATGCGAAATAGTCGCGCAGGATGCGGCCATAGATGGATTTGAGTTGGTGAACCAGTTTGATTTCAACGCGTTCGTCGACCTGATGCATGGTTTTGCCTTCAAGGCCGAATTCGACAACCGGACAATGGGATTTGACAAAACGGGCGTCTGAGGTTCCGCCGGACGTCGAGAGGCCGGGGCGAATACCGAGTTCGGCGAATACCGCGTTGCCAACCAGATCGGAAAGCGGGCCTTCGGGGGTGAGGAAACTTTCGCCGGAGATTTTGACCCGCATGTCAATTTTGACGCCGGTTTCGGCGGCAACGGTGTCGAGTTCCGATTGCATCCAGTCGGTGAGGGCCGCGCCGGTGTGCAGGTTATTAAAGCGGATATTGAGCGCCGAGGTGCAATTGGCGGGGATCACATTGGTCGCGGGGTTGCCGGTGTCCATGGTCACCACGGCCAGATGCGAGGGGTCAAATTCGTCGGTGCCGGTGTCGAATTCATGGCTGCCGAGGCGATCCATCAAACGCGCCATCGCGGCGACCGGATTTTTGGTTTGATGGGGATAGGCGGAATGGCCCTGCACGCCGGTAAAAGTGAAATGCGCATTCATCGACCCGCGCCGCCCGATTTTCATCATCTCGCCCATGAAATTGGGGCAGGTTGGTTCGCCGACAATGCAAACGGTCATCGCCTCGTTGGTGTCGTCGAGATAGTCGAGCAAGGCCACGGTGCCGTCGGTGGCGGGGCCTTCTTCGTCGCCGGTGATGGTGATGATAATCGCGCCATCCGGTGGCGTATCTGTGACCAGATCAATCGCGGCGGCGACAAAGGCCGCAACGCCGGATTTCATGTCGGTGGCGCCGCGCCCCCAGAGGTAGCCGTCTTTTTGGATGGCCCCGAAAGGTGGCACGGTCCATGCCGATTCATCCCCCAAAGGCACCACATCGGTGTGGCCGTTAAAGCCGAATGTGCGCGCATCGCCTTTGGCCCCCCAGCGGGCAAAAAGATTGCAGGTGTCGCCCCGATCAACGCGGGTGCATTCAAATCCGGCCTCGGTAAGTAGCGTTTCAAGCAGGACCAAAGCACCGCCTTCAACCGGCGTGATAGACGCGCACTGGACCAGTTTGGCGGTGAGATCGACGGGATCAATCGGGGAATTGGCGTTGGTCATGTTTGCTCCTGTGCGGGATATTTGGGTGATTTGGGCCTACCTTGGATCGCGGCGGCGTGCAAATGTGACGAAAATGCCGCGATTTTGCGGATTTTCTGTGCCTGACGCCAATGTGCCCCCTTACCAGATGCGCAAATCACGTGTTAACAATGTGTTAATATAAAAATGACCCGAGGCAGGGCAAAAACGCAAGCGGGCCGCAAAGGCGCGCAATTTGTAATACCGGTTTGATGGCGAGCAGTTCGTATTGAATCAACGGATTATATGAAGGGCGATTGCCCTTTATGCGGCGTTTGCGCTGTCTCCGACAAGTGAGTTGGAGCAGGAAACATGGTTGCAGGATCAGAGCTTTCTATTGATGGAAACGCGACGGCGGTTACGATGGCCGAAACGATTTTTGGCGATGGGGTCACGGTTGTTGGCGCATCCTATACTGGCGATAATCGTTCATCGGGGACCTATTCGGGTGGGGATACCACTTCTCCAGGGGTAACGCCGGGGGATACCGGGGTTATTCTGTCAACCGGACGCACCCGCGATTTTACGCAATCGTGGGGGGATTCAAACCACAGCAGCAGCACATCGACAAACACCAGCGGCCAGAACAATAACGCCGATTTCAATGCGGCGGCAGGTGCACGCACCTATGACGCATCATACCTTGATGTGGATTTCATTCCGACCGGCGATACGATGACCATGCAATTTGTGTTTTCGTCCGAAGAATACCCTGAATATGTGAACTCGCTATATCAGGATTTTGTCGGGGTCTGGGTGAATGGCACGCAAGTAGAGCTTAGCATCGGGAACGGCGATGCCGATCCGGGGAACTTGAATTCGGGTAATAATCAAAACCTGTATGTGGATAATACGGCCGATCAGTATAACACCGAGATGGACGGGTTCACGGTGACGATGACCCTCACCATGACTGTGGTTCCCGGGGTGGTAAATTCGATCCGCATCGGCATCGCGGATGTGAGCGACAGCAGTTACGATTCCAACTTGTTGATCGCGGGCGATAGCGTTCAGACGGTTTTGATTGCCAATGATGATGCAACCCACCTAACGGCGCTTCAGACCAAAACCATTGACGTGCTGGGCAATGATATCAACACAAGCGGCAATAGTTTGACCATTACCCAAGTCAACGGCGTTGATGTGGTTGCCGGTGATACGGTGGTTCTAACCACAGGGCAGTCGGTCACTCTCAATGTCGATGGCACGTTGACGATGGTGGGCGACGGCACCGACGAAGATTTCAACTTTACCTATTTGATTGATGACGGGGTTAATACCGACACCGGATATGTTATCGTTAATAGTATCCCCTGTTTTGTGAGTGGCACCAGAATCCTTACCCCGGACGGCGAGGTGCAAGTCGAGACATTACGCGCCGGTGATCTGGTGATGACGCAAGACGAAGGTGCGCAGCCATTGCGTTGGATCGGGCAACGGCAGGTGGCGGCGACAGGTGATTTTGCCCCCATACGGATCGCGGAAAATACATTTGGCAAACATCGGGAATTGATGGTGTCACCGCTGCATCGTGTGTTGATCCGCGATGTTGTTGCCGAACTGCTGTTTGGCGAAACCGAGGTTCTGGTGGCGGCCAAAGATCTGGTGAATGACCGCAGTGTGCGCCGTATCGAAGGGGGCACGGTGGACTATGTGCATATCCTGTTTGATCGGCATCAGGTGGTGATTTCCGAAGGGTTGGAAACCGAAAGCTTCCTGCCGGGACCGCAAACCACCAAAAGCCTTGAGGCGGAAATTGTAAACGAGATTTGCACGATTTTTCCCGAATTGGACCCGGATACCGGCGCAGGTTACGGGGCCGCAGCGCGCCGCACATTGCGAGGGTTCGAGGCGCGGTTGTTGCTGTCGGAACGGCAGGCTGCATGAGTTGGATCGGCGTTGCAGATCACGAGGGGCAGCGGTTTAATCCGCTCGGACTTGGCCACAAGCAAAGCGCAAAGCCGGGAATGGCAGGCCGCAAGGGCGCACCGGATAAGGCGCCGTTGCCGTTGCCAAAGGGCAGCATTGCGATCGAAACACGTCTTTCGCCGCATGGGCAGCCGCAAGTACTTTTGAGGTATGAACATGTGCACCCGTGGCGATGTAGCTTTACGCTTCAGGCGATTCCGGGGGGCGGCATTTTGGTTATCGTTACCAATGGCGACGAGGTGTTCCATTGTGCGCTGGGCCACGACAGTGCCGGTGGGCGCACAGATGTGTTGCGCATCACCTATTCGTGGGACATGGAGCGGAAAAACGGGCGGTTGGCAATTGAACGGCCCGAAATGGACAAGGTTTTTCTGGTATCGTTTGAAAATCCACAGCCGCTTTCGATGAGCGATATTCGCGCGATGATCCTTGGGTCCCGGATGCGTGAAATGGATCGCGACGTGATCTTTTTTGCTGCTTCCACGGAGGTTGAACCTGTGGGCATAATGCCCAGTCTCACCCATAATGTGCCGGTTGCGACCACGAAGGGGTATCGCCCGGCAGGCACGCTTGTGCCGGGGGATCTGGTGCATACAATTTCAGGTGGCTTGGTTCCGGTTCTTGAAGTGGTGCGGCGCAATGTGCCCGCCAAAGGAAGTTTTCAGCCGGTGCGCCTGCGGGCACCCTATTTCGGGCTGGCGCGTGATATTATTGTCGCCCCGCAACAACGTATGGTGATTGGCGGGTCGGAAGTGGAATATCTGTTTGGGCAGGAATCAGTTCTTATTCCAGCACAACATCTTATTAACGGGGTGTCGGCGATCACTTGTGAAGGGGCACCCACGGTGACCTACTGTCAGGTTTTGCTAGCTAATCACGAGGCTATTTTGGCGGCTGGTTGCCCTCTTGAGAGCCTGTATATTGGTCGAATCCGGCGTTGGCCCGACCGTTTGAAAACGAGTTTACTTGCCGGAATGGAGCGCAGCATGCTTCCGGAACATGTAAAATCGGCCTACCCGATATTGAAACCGTTTGAGGCAATAACCCTCGCCAATCAGCGGGCAGCATAAATTTAACCGCACGCAGCGCGGCAAGAAAAGGAAGGATGGCAATGAAATTCGGGTTGATCACGCTCATCATGGGACTGGGGATCTGGGGGAGCGCGGGATTTGCGCAGGAATTGCGAATTTCTACCGTGACGCGGGCGCCGTTTTCGATGAATACCAACGGGGTGGATGAAGGGTTCGCAATAGATCTCATTGCGGCTGTTGCAAGTGAGATGGAGCGGCCAATCTCCATCAAGCGCTACACCAGCTTTGCCGATATGCTGACGGCTGTTCAGGCCGGTGAAGCAGATGCCGCGATTGCAAATATTTCGATCACCGCCTCGCGCGAGTCGGTTTTGGATTTTAGCCACCCGATATTTGCTTCGGGTCTTCAAATTATGACATCTACGGGCGGTGGCAGCAATGCTTCGGCTTTGATGTCCGTGTTTTCGATTGAATTGCTCAAAGCAATCGCGATCGCTTTTGCATTGTTGTTTGCTGCCGGTATGCTGATGTGGCGTTTTGAACGTCGTGTGCAGCCATATTTCGATAGTTCGGCCAAGAAAGCGATGTTTCCCGCTTTTTGGTGGGCGCTTAATCTCGTGATGAATGGTGGTTTTGAAGAACGTGTGCCGCGCACTGTGCCGGGCCGGCTTCTCGGCGTGGTTTTGGTTGTGTCGTCCTTGTTCGTTGTGTCGATCTTTGTCGCGCAGATTACCGCAGCCATGACCATTGAAGCGATTTCGAACTCGGTCAATTCGGTAAACGACCTCTATGGTAAAAGAGTGGGCACAATTGAAGGGTCAACCGCATCTGCGTTTATGGATAAACGTGACTTGCGGCATAGCACCTATGGTGACCTCGAAGAATTGATCGTAGGGTTTGAAGCGGGAGAACTTGAAGCGGTTATATTTGACGCGCCAATTCTGGCGTATTACGTCAATACGATTGGACGCCATAACGCGCAATTGACCGGACCGGTGTTCCTACCGGAAAATTACGGTATCGCGCTGCGTTCGGGAAGCGATCTAAGCGAACCAATCAATTTGGCATTATTGGCATTGCGCGAAGACGGCACCTATGACCGGCTCTATCGAAAGTGGTTTGGCATAACGCCTTGAAGATGAATTGCCGGTCCTAATTTGCGCCCAAGGTTTCTTTTTCGCACAAATATCCTCGCCGAAGGCCAAATACTCTTTTGGGGCAACCAAAAGGCTTGATGCGCTTCGCGCGAGGATATTTTTACGAAAAAGAAATCTGTTACGGCTCGTCGTAGAACGGGGTCATTTGTGCGACAATGACTGCGTTTTCGGCCAAGGCGCGTGCCATCAGATCGCGTTCCTCATCGGGAATATCATGACCTTCCTCGAGGCGTTCTTCGAGCGTGCCATAGCCGCTCACATCAAGGGGCGCGGTATCTGCTTGTTTCAGGATCGCTACAGTTTCGCGCACGGCCTCGGCCTCGTCTATTCCAGAGGCATAGATCATAAGTGCCGCGCCGGTGGCCCCTTTGGGCAGGCCATCGCCGTCTTTGCGACCAATTTCCACAAGTAGGGTATAGACTTGTTGGCGCGAAGTTTTCTTTTTGGGTTTATCGGTCATTGGCAGCTTTTCCATGCAGCGGCATATCCATTGCTGATGATGGTCACGCCGGTGTCGGTTTTCAGGATCATCAAACGGTAGAAATAGTCATCGCCTTCTGCGGAACATTCGGCATCATAAAGAGTGGCGTCCATATCGCGAATAGCCGTGGGATTGGTCAGCGTGCATTGGTTTTCAACCGAGGTGTAGACGTCGCCCGCGATCGACATTGCGCCACCATCCAGACCGATGGTTTTACAATCCCATGTTTCGGCCCACTGTGCGTCAGGGCGATATAGCCCGTCATAAGGGGTGGCGTTGGCGGCCCCCGTTGCCACAAACAGGGCAATAAATGGTGCAAAGCGGTTCATGATCCTAGTCCCTGAGCAGCTCGTTGATCGAGGTTTTAGAACGGGTTTTGGCATCGACTTTTTTGACGATCACGGCGCAATAAAGGTTCACACCGTTTTTGGACGGCATTGATCCGGCAACCACCACCGACCCAGCAGGCACTTCGCCGTAAGAAACCGCGCCGGTCTCGCGGTCGACAATTTTGGTGGACTGGCCGATGAAAACCCCCATGCCCAGAACCGATCCTTCGCGAATGATGCAGCCTTCGACCACTTCGGAGCGCGCGCCGATGAAACAATTGTCTTCGATAATAGTGGGGCCGGCCTGCATGGGTTCCAACACGCCGCCGATACCGACGCCGCCCGAGAGATGCACGTTTTTGCCGATTTGGGCGCAGGACCCGACCGAGGCCCATGTGTCGACCATTGTGCCCTCATCAACATAGGCACCCAGATTTACAAACGATGGCATCAACACCACGCCGGGGGCGATAAAGGCGGATTTGCGCGCAATGGCACCGGGGACGGCGCGAAAACCGGCGGCGGCCCATTGGTTTTCACCCCAGCCTTTGAACTTGCTATCGACTTTGTCCCACCAGCCGCTGCCTTGCGGGCCGCCTTCATGGGGGGCCATGTCTTTGATGCGAAAGCCCAGAAGCACCGCCTTTTTGGCCCATTGATTGACGTGCCAATCGCCGTCCGCCTGTTTTTCGGCAACCCGCAATGTGCCGCTGTCGAGGGCGTTTAATGTGTCTTCTATGGCATCGCGCACTTCGCCGGTTGTTGCGGGGGTGATGGTGTCGCGGGCATCCCACGCGGCCTCAATTACGGTTTCGAGTTGGGCGTTTGACATGATGGCAATTCCTGTGTTCGCTTATCCGGTTTCAATGTGGCCTATAAAGCGCGCTGGGACTTGGCGCAATGCGACTATTTTGGAAACGGATCGGGCGCGATGTTGGCCCCGCATAGAAGAACCGCGATTTTTTCGTCTTTTGCGGGGATATAGGCGCCGGACATCAGAGCGGCGAGGGCGGCGGCCCCTGCCGGTTCGACCAACTGGCGGGCCTCGCGCCAGAGCGCGTGTTGGGCGGTGGTGATGGCGTCGTCCGTGACCAAAACGGTTTGCAGGTTTTGGGCGGTGGCGAGATCATAACAAATACGTCCGATCTGGCGCGCGCCAAGTGCGTTGGCGGCTACACCGGATACGTCGGTTTGGGTATCGGGGCCATTTTGCAGGGCATTGTGCAGGGTGGCGGCGTTGGCGGGTTCTACGGCGATGATTTTACGGTGGGTGCCCCCCCGAGACCCAAGCCATGCCATGGCACCACCGATCAAACCACCGCCACCAACGGCGATCAAAATGGTGTCGGCGTCGAGGCCCTGTTGTTCCCATTCCATCATGCAGGTGCCTTGGCCGTGCACGGTGGCGGGGGCGTCGTAGGCGTGGATTTGCATGGCCCCGGTTTCGGCCTCGTAGGTGAGGGCCTGTTCCAAGGCAGTGCTATAGGCACCGGGGACCACGACGAGATCGGCGCCGAGGCCGCGGATCAGGGCGATTTTTGAGGGGCCGGCGATTTCCGGCACATAAATGCGGGCGCGGTGGCCGAGTTTGTGGGCGGCGTAGGCGACGGCGGCCCCGTGATTGCCCCCGGATGCCGCGACCAATCCGGCGTCGGGGACGGGCTGCGAGAGTAGGGTGTTGAACGCGCCGCGGGCTTTGAAGCTTCCGGTGTGCTGCATCTGTTCGAGTTTCATCTGCACAGGGTATCCGAGGCCGAAAAGATTAGCGGTGAGGGTCGGCGTTCGGGTGATATAGGGCGCAATTCGGGTTGCGGCGGCGGTTATCTCTTGCGTCCGGTTCATTGTCAGGTCTTTCATCACGGGTGTGTCACTGGTCTTGTTAACGCAGAACCTATAAGTTTAACGGGCACACGCAAGCAAGGAAGCACGAGTAATGAATGACGATCGCCACAGCCGGTTTAGAGACGCGCAACTAGACATCAAAACCGCGCAAGAAGTGCCGGATACGCCGCAAACCCGCGCGCCGTCCTATGCTTTGGCGTTTGCGGACAAGGAATTTCTGTGTCGGGACGAATTGCGGCCGGTGCGGTTGCAGTTGGAATTGCTAAAGCCCGAGATGCTGTTGGATGATGCGGGAATCGAAAGCACGATTGTGCTGTTTGGGGGGGCGCGGATACCGGAACCGGCGAAAAAGGATGGCGCACGCACGCAGACCTTGGCCGATCTGTCGAAATATTATGACGAGGCGCGGGAATTTGCCCGCCTTATGACGATCAAGAGCATGGAAAGCGGCGGGCGCGAAGATGTGATCGTGACCGGTGGTGGTCCCGGGGTGATGGAAGCGGGAAATCGCGGGGCGATTGAGGCGGGGGGCGCGTCAATCGGGTTGAATATTGTGCTGCCGCATGAACAGGCCCCCAATGAATATGTGACGCCGGATTTGTGTTTCAACTTCCACTATTTTGCCATTCGCAAGATGCACTTCCTGATGCGGGCCAAGGCGATTTGCGTATTCCCCGGCGGGTTTGGCACCTTGGACGAAACGTTTGAGGCGCTGACGTTGATTCAGACCGGACGCATGGAACGGATGCCGTTTTTGCTGTTTGGCGGGGATTTCTGGCGCAAGATTATCAATTGGGAGGCGCTGGCGGATGCGGGTACGATTTCGGCGGATGATCTTGAACTGTTCCGGTTTGTGGAAACTGCCGCCGAGGCGATTGAAGCGATTGAAAATTGGGAAGGGGCAGGTGAAAAACGCGGGGAATTGCCGGGCCGTTAAAGCGGGGCGTTAAGACGCGATCCGGTTTTGGTGCGGTGTGGTTTTGGCGACGGTGCGACGATAGAGATCGTGGCGAATGGCAACGCGCACCAAATCACCGATGTCTTCGCCAGAGGTGCGCGCCTCTTGTTGCAGAGCGCGCAGGGTGGCGGTGTCGAGATCAAGCATAACTGTGATTTTTTCCATGCTCTGTGTTTGACAGAACATGGTTAATCATTTGTAAACAGGTGACTAATCCGTTCTTAATCCGGCGCCGGCCTCGATTTGGCGGCGCGATTTGCGCACCCGTTCGGTGGCTGATTTCAACTGTCCACAGGCAGCCATGATGTCTTCGCCGCGTGGTTTGCGGATCGGAGAGGCATAGCCGGCATCAAAGATAATATTGGAAAACGCCTTGATGCGTTTCCAATCCGAGCGCTGATAAGGCGATCCGGGCCATTCGTTGAACGGGATCAAATTGATTTTGGCGGGGATGCCTTTGATCAGTTGCACCAGTTTACGGGCATCTTCATCGCTGTCGTTCACATCTTTGAGCATGACATATTCAAAAGTGATGCGTTCGGAATTTGATGCCTTGGGATAAGCGCGCAGGGCATCAAGCAAATCGGCGATTGGCCATTTTTTGTTGATCGGCACCAACCCGTCGCGCACTGCATCGGTGGTGGCGTGAAATGATACCGCAAGAAGGCAGCCGATTTCGGTGGCGGTGCGGGCGATTTCCGGCACCACGCCGGACGTAGACAGGGTAATGCGGCGGCGGGACAGGGATATGCCCTCGGGGTCCATGGCGATTTTCATCGCATCGCGCACGTTTTCGAAATTATACAGCGGCTCGCCCATCCCCATCAGCACGATATTGGACAGCAAACGCGCCTCGGGCGGATTTGAAACGCCCAGTTCGGGCCATTCCCCAAGATCATCACGGGCAACCATCACCTGCCCGATGATTTCGCCAGCGGTGAGATTCCGCACCAGTTTCTGGGTGCCGGTATGGCAGAACGAGCAGGTCAAAGTGCAGCCAACTTGCGAGGAAATGCACAGGGTGCCACGGCCTTCTTCGGGGATATAA
The DNA here is from genome assembly GCA_030950105.1 of Rhodobacterales bacterium. Taxonomy (GTDB): domain Bacteria; phylum Pseudomonadota; class Alphaproteobacteria; order Rhodobacterales; family Rhodobacteraceae; genus JAUZRV01. The sequence goes on from JAUZRV010000093.1 coordinate 16,162, forward strand.
ACCACCTCGACTTCGTGACCTCCGGCAATCCGCACCAGATATTTGCGGGTGCCATCGTCGCTCACTTGTTTGGTGACAACTTCGGGGACCTCGATCACGAAACTCTCGGCGAGATCGGCGCGGTAGGATTTGGAAAGATTGGTCATCAGATCAAAGCGGCGCACACCTTTGGCATAGATCCATTGCCAGATTTGCCCGGCGCGCATTTTGGCCTGTTTCTCGGCGGTGCCTTGGTCAATCAGGGCCTCGCGCAGACCATCGCGGGTCAATCCGACGAGATTGATCGGCCCTTCGGGGCGTTTGCGTGGGACGGTGGTGTGATCTGGAACCAGAGGCGTGGTCATGGCAGGGTGTCCTTTGCGGCAAACACGAGGAGGCAAAGATGGGCCATACACCGTGATAGCGCCGGTTCCTATAGGAAATTTACAATGTTGCAAATATCTGTGTAAAACGGCAAAGGCCGGACTGGCTCATGAGGGTCATGAGGTGTGCTCCAGTCCGGCCCCGCCAAAATTACACGCGCGGTTCGGCTAAACCGCTTGTGCAGAACATAAGCCGGAAAAAATACCATCCGGCGTAAAATGCGTCTTGAATAAAAAAGGTATGAGTACTCTAAAACGTAAGACAAGGTTACGATTTGTTAATTTTTGGCGCATACCCCAAATTGGGTAAATTTTACTATTTGGGCAAATATTTTTGCAATATTTCCAATACGTCACGCCAATGGCGGAAAAATATCATCTCACCCGCGTCTTCATAGATAGCGCATTCAACCCAAGGGTATTCGGTCTGATAAAACGCGAGGGTATCGGCGTGCACTTCCGGACTCTGCAACCCACAGATGAAATGCACAGGCAGGTTATTGTTTTCCAGTTCCATCACTTTGTCGAGCCAGCCAGTTGATTCCTGATGCACAAGTTGGCGGGAAAAGGACGTGGATGCATCGGCATTGGCGGCAAATGTCACTTCTGACCCGGTTACAAAGGCCTCGAACACTTCGGGTTCTTCAAATGTGGAAATATCGGCTTCGGAGTTGCCATAGACCGCATGAAAAAAACCGCGTTGGCCAATGCGGCGCGCCAAATGAAATCCGGCTTTGACCATGAACGGCAAAAGTTTGGGCGTGTAACGTGCGCTGGCCAAAATAAAGCGGTGCCACTTGTCCATGCGTTCATACATCTCGGGGTGCGAGTTTGGCATCATGCCACCACAGGCGAGAATGGCGGTGATATAGCCGGGGTGATGATGCACCAGATGGGTCGCAATCATGAAATCGGAACTTAGCCCGAATTATTCATGAAGCGGCGTAAATCGTTTGGCGGGCGTAGATCAAGCTGTTGAAATGTCGTATGATTTTGGTGTTGAACAAGATCATTCACCTCCAGCAGAAAATCCAGCCCGCCATGAACGACGATACAC
>JAUZRV010000094.1 GCA_030950105.1 Rhodobacterales bacterium
ACGCGGCATCAGCCGCCCGAACACCCCCAGATATCAACCTTCAACGCACACTCTAAACTCAGTTCAAAACGCTGCCGTCAACCCGGCCGATCCAGTGCGCCGGAAGGAAATACCCGGAGTCTGATGAATAATTCGGGCTAGCGAGGTAAACCGCTTTTCCTCGCGCTATGACCGTTACCTTGCGGGCGAGGCCAAACTCACCCTTCAAGAATTCACCGGACTGAAATTGTTCGAAGACGGGGCCAAATGCGCCGAATGTCATAGCACCGATGCCGGCCCCAACGGCGAACCCGCCCTGCTCACCGATTTCACCTATGACAACATCGGCGTCCCCGCCAATCCCGAAAACCCGTGGTATCAACAAGACGCGTTCAATCCAGATGGCCGCGACTGGATCGACCCCGGCCTTGGGGGTTTTCTTGCCACTGATCTGGTCTATGCCCCATACGCACCCGCCCAAATCGGCAAACAAAAGGTGCCGACATTGCGCAACGTCGATGCCCGCCATAGCCCCGTCACCGCCAAATCCTACATGCACAACGGTTTTTTCAAAACCCTCGAGGGCGTCGTGCGTTTTTACAACACACGCGACGTCTGGCCGCGCTGCGCCCCCGATCTGCGTACCGAGGCACAGGCCTTGGCCAACAAATGCTGGCCCGCCCCTGAAGTTGCCCAAAACGTCAACACCGATGAACTCGGCAATCTTGAACTCACCCCCGCCGATGAGGCCGCCCTTGTTGCCTATTTAAAGACCCTCACCGACGAATAATCGGGTCCCCCTTTGGCGCGTTTTGAAACAATCTATGGGGGGAGGGGGCGAAAATTTACCTGTGGGAAACCCTGCGACATTTCCCCTATGACATCCCCCGCCAATATCTGTATGACTCCTGCACAACGCGCAACGAAATTTAGAAGCAATTCATGAGGACTACTATGAAAGCTCTGCTTACAGCTACCGCCACTTTGCTGGCACTCTCTGCCCCTGCATATGCCGAAGGCGACATCGCCAAAGGAGAAAAACTCTTCAAAAAATGCAAGGCCTGCCACATGATCGTCGATGACGAAGGCACCAAAATCTATAAAGGCGGCAAAACCGGCCCCAATCTTTATGGCATCATTGGTCGCGTCGCCGGCACCTATGAAGATTTCAAATATGGCAAAAGCATCATCGCCGCTGGCGAAGGCGGCCTGACCTGGGACGAAGAAACACTTGCCGCTTATGTTGCCGACCCCAAAGCTTTCCTTCGGGAAGTCACCGGAGATGGCAGCGCCAAATCAAAAATGAGCTTTAAACTCAAAAAAGGTGGCGAAGACGTCGCGGCCTACCTGGCCTCTGTTAGTCCGGAAATGGCCGAGAGCGACGACGAATCCCCCTCCGAATAACCTGCGCACCGTTTCGATAACGGCGCATTCAATGACAAAAATAAAGGCAAGGCGCATATAGCCCTTGCCTTTATTGCAGTCTCGCATCGGTTTTTCGACAGTATTTGAGGGGCCAGCAATAACCTTAATATTCCGTTGAAACAAAGATGATTTTCGCGCATCGCTTTGCATCGGACAAGACAATCCAAATGCGCGATTCTCTACCCCGCTAAATTCATTGATTTATTCATCTGTCACAAGTCTACGGTATACTTGATACTGTTGCGCCCCAGCAACACCGATTGGCCAATGAGTCGCGCACGCAACCAAAGATTGCGGCGGGCCGCAGTCGTCCCTACGATTCCGGTAAAAATGAGCGGACTCGACACTTGAAACATAGAGGAAACATAATGAACATTTTTAGCCCCGTAAAACAACCGATGCTGATCGCCCTCGGCGGCATGTTGCTCACGCTTGCGATGACGGCCGCACCACAAGTCAATGCCCAAACTACGCGCAGCGGCCTGCCCACTGGTGCAACAAGCGGTTTCGAGGTTGGGGTTTCCACCCTCGGGATTTATATTTCCCCGAAATTCGCGATTAGCAACAAACTCGCGGTGCGCGTGCCTCTCTACACCGGTAACACAACCGACACCTTCACCTATGATGGCAACACGGTAACCGCGGCATTAGATGCAACCGCATTTGCCGTTATGGCCGATTTTCACCCTTGGCAAAACGGCTTTCGGGTGTCGGCAGGGGCCGGTTTTGGCGGCTATTCCGCAACCGGTAACATCACCAACCCGACCCTGAGCGGCACAACCTTTGCCGGCACATTTGCCTTCGCGGTCAACCAGAAAAGCAATGTGGTCCCCGTCGTTTCCATCGGTTATGTTCGCCCTCTTGGCCGCCGCGTGAGCATCCTTGCAGAACTCGGCGCTAAAATAGGCACTTACGAAGTGGTCACCACCGGTAACACACTTGACCCGTTGCTTCAGCCCACATTTGATGCAGAGGTCGCGAACGTTAACTCCGATCTTTCGGACGTGAAGGCCATTCCGTTTGCCACTCTGGGTATCCAGATCAACTTTTAACGCGGCCTAATCCGAAACCAACGTGGCGCAGATCAAAGAACCAACGCGCCCCGATAGGCCCCAATCCAAACAAATAAGAGCGTCGTTTTTGATTTCAATCAAGCAAGCGGCGCTCTTTTTCTATTTATTAGGGTTTTCCCTTCAAAAGTTGGGCCGGAAGGTCACGGATTTTGCGGGGGTGCGACAATATTATTTGATCTAGATCAACAAACCTCATTGCCCAGACGCGCCATGCGCCGTAAAACAAACGTGAACTGCGGGCGCAGGAAGATTTCCGAGTGCCTCAATAAACACCAACAGGAGGCACAACATGGCAGACGCCGCCATTCACGGCCATGATCACCAGGATACACGCGGATTTTTCACCCGCTGGTTCATGTCCACCAACCACAAAGATATCGGTATTCTTTATCTTATCGTCTCGGCCTTTATCGGGCTGATCTCGGTTTCCTTCACCGTTTATATGCGGATGGAACTGATGAACCCCGGCGTTCAATACATGTGCCTCGAAGGCGCGCGCTTCCTGGTTGATAATTCCACCGAATGCACCCCGAACGGGCACCTCTGGAACGTGATGATCACCTATCACGGCATCCTGATGATGTTCTTTGTGGTTATTCCGGCGTTGTTCGGCGGCTTTGGCAACTACCTTATGCCCTTGCAAATCGGCGCGCCTGACATGGCGTTCCCGCGTTTGAACAACCTGTCGTTCTGGATGTATGTCGCAGGGACATCGCTGGGCGTCGCGTCCTTGCTGTCGCCAGGTGGCAACGGGCAACTCGGGTCCGGCGTTGGCTGGGTGCTGTACCCACCGCTGTCTGTCAATGAGGGCGGCATGTCGATGGATCTGGCTATTTTCGCGGTCCACGTGTCCGGTGCCTCGTCCATCCTTGGCGCGATCAACATGATCACCACGTTCCTCAACATGCGTGCCCCGGGTATGACATTGTTCAAAGTGCCGTTGTTTTCATGGTCGATCTTTGTCACCGCTTGGTTGATTCTGTTGTCTTTGCCGGTTCTGGCGGGGGCGATCACCATGTTGCTGACCGACCGTAACTTTGGCACCACGTTCTTTGATCCTGCCGGTGGCGGTGATCCGATCCTCTACCAACACATCCTGTGGTTCTTTGGTCACCCCGAGGTTTATATCATCATTCTTCCGGGTTTTGGCATCATCTCTCACGTGATTGCAACGTTTTCGCGCAAACCGATCTTTGGCTACCTGCCAATGGTGTGGGCGATGATCGCGATTGGCGTGCTGGGCTTTGTTGTATGGGCGCACCACATGTATACCGTGGGCCTGTCCCTGAACCAGCAGAGCTATTTCATGCTGGCGACGATGGTCATCGCGGTGCCCACAGGGGTCAAGGTGTTTAGCTGGATCGCCACTATGTGGGGCGGATCAATTGAATTCAAAACCCCGATGCTCTGGGCGTTCGGCTTTCTGTTCCTGTTCACCGTTGGTGGTGTAACCGGCGTGGTTCTCTCGCAGGCAGGCGTCGACCGCGCCTATCACGACACCTATTATGTGGTTGCCCACTTCCACTATGTGATGTCGCTCGGGGCCGTGTTCGCGATTTTTGCCGGTATCTACTTTTACTTTGGTAAAATCACTGGCCGCCAATATCCCGAATGGGCCGGCAAATTGCACTTCTGGGCAATGTTTATCGGCGCGAACCTGACCTTCTTCCCACAACACTTCCTGGGTCGCCAAGGTATGCCGCGTCGTTACATCGACTACCCTGAGCAATTCGCCCAGTGGAATTTCTGGTCCTCGATAGGGGCGTTCCTGTCCTTCGCTTCGTTCATCTTCTTCATCGGTATTGTTGCCTATACTCTGCGCAAAGGCGCCAAGATTACAGAAAACAACTACTGGAACGAATATGCCGATACCCTCGAATGGACCGTGTCCTGCCCACCGCCGGAACACACCTTTGAAATCCTGCCAAAACAGGAAGATTGGGATCACAGCCACAACCACTAGCGGCTAATCACAATAGACAATGGGGCCTCGGATCAAACCGGGGCCCTTTTCATTTTATGACTCTGTCAAACAACGGCACCGCAAAACCATGCCCCACATCTGGACCGACATCCCCGAAGGCAAGACCCTCACATTGCGCCCGCACACATCCCTGCCGCGCCGTGGGTTCGTGACCTTCATCGCTATTACGTTTATCGCGCTGATGTTGCCACTTCTCGCCGTGCTTGGCACTGCGGTTCTCTGGGGCCTGTTGCCGTTCATATTGATCGTGTTTGGCGCGCTTTGGTGGGGCCTGCAACACAGCTACAAATCCGCCGAATTGCACGAGATATTAACCATCACCGCCAAAGATACCCACCTGATCCGCCACAATCCGCGCGGCCCGCCACAGGAATGGACGTGCAATACCTATTGGGTCAAACCGGAATTGCACCCCAAAGGCGGCCCTGCCTCTGGTCCGGTTCCCTTTTACCTGACCCTGCGTGGCAATGCGCGCACCGTTGAAATCGGCACCTTCCTGACGCCGCAAGAACGCCAAATCCTGTTTGGGGAACTGAACGAGGTACTGCGCTTGCATGCCGCCCCCCAACCACCGCACAACGCATAGTGCGCAACGCCTCACAAATGTCTACAATTTAAATCTTTTCAATTATGATAAATCTAAAGAAAACAACGCTCACACCTAACCGGAACCATACACTTATCTGTTTTCATGCGACTTGGGGATTTCCTCTAACCGCAAAGGACCGGACCAAGTGGCCACAACACATGCAAATATTTCCTCGATTTTCCTCGGAAATGTCGCCCATATCGATGTAAAAGAATCGGATAGTGTATCTGAATTGGCCGATACGTTATTGGGCACAATCGGCTCTACGACAGATCCCCTAAACCACCCAAAACCGCGTCAACGTATGCACACAATACATACGGTTACCATGCGCGAAGCAAACGCCGGTTTTTGATCCATTTCCGTTATTAAAGCGTCTCGCCAGAAACTTGAATCACATGTTTATGGTGAAGCGCTCGGGGCATTGAGAGGGTATAGGGGCACCACGCCGCAACCCTGCCGCAGGTTTAAAGCGCCGTGCTTTAACAGGACCCATTCACCTTGCTTCGAGCAAATGCCCGGTTTTAGTTTAACCGGTCTTTAACCATTGCACCGACCGCCCCGAAATTCATCTGGCCGGCATATTTTCCCTTTAACGCCCCCATGATCTTGCCCATGTCGCGGATAGAGGTTGCGCCGATCTCGGAGATCACCGCATCAATCGCGGCCCCGACCTGTTCATCATCCAGTTGCTTGGGCAGGAATTCCGCAAGCACCTCAATCTCGGCCAATTCGCGTTCGGCTAAATCAAGCCGCCCACCCTCCTCGTAAACCCGCGCGCTTTCGCGGCGTTGTTTGGTCATTTTCTCAAGGATTCCAAGGATATCGGCGTCGGAAATATCTTCGTCTTTGCCGGTGCCCCGTGCCGCAATCTCGCGGTCTTTGATCGCGGCATTGATCAATCGCAATGTCGACAAACGGTCAACCGCTTTGTCACGCATTGCTTGTTTCAATGCGTCGGTAATTCTTGTTCGCATAACCATTGCGGCCTCATCCCCATGAGTTGAATTTCAAGACGCCACCATACCCAAGGCACGCGCGCAAGGCAATGCCTTCTCGATTTCGTCAAAAACCCTTGTTTTCCAGGGTTTTCGGGGGATTGCCCGTGACGCAGGTTCGCACTTGACCCCACTGCATCCGCCTCGTAGTTTCGCGCAGATTTCATCCGGAGAACAGCCATGGCCGATACGCCCGATTCCCACCCAACCGCCTGTCTTGCCCTTGCGGATGGCACGGTATTTTATGGCCGCGGTTTTGGCGCAACCGGCGTCACCGTGGCCGAACTTTGCTTTAACACCGCCATGACCGGCTATCAGGAGATCATGACCGATCCGTCCTATGCAGGGCAGATTGTGACCTTCACATTCCCCCATATCGGCAATACCGGCGTGACCCCCGAAGACGACGAAACCGCCAATCCGGTGGCCGAAGGCATGGTGGTCAAATGGGACCCAACTACTCCCTCAAGCTGGCGTGCGACACAGGATTTGGCAAGCTGGCTCGCTGCGCGCGGACGTATCGCGATTGGCGGCATCGACACCCGTCGTCTCACCCGCGCCATTCGTCAACAAGGGGCGCCCCATGCCGCCCTCGCCCATGACCCGCACGGCAATTTCGACGTCGAAGCCCTTGTTTCCAAGGCCCGCGCCTTTGCCGGCCTTGAAGGCATGGATCTCGCCAAAGACGTGACCTGCGCGCAATCCTATCGCTGGGACGAAATGCGGTGGGCGTGGCCAGATGGCTATACCCGCCAGACCAACCCGCGCTTCAAAGTGGTGGCCGTTGATTATGGTGCCAAACGGAATATCTTGCGTTGCCTTGCCAGTGCCGGTTGCGATGTCACCGTATTGCCCGCCACCGCCACCGCCCAAGAGGTTCTCGCCCATAATCCCGACGGTGTTTTCCTCTCGAATGGCCCCGGTGATCCTGCGGCTACCGGCGTTTACGCGGTGCCGATGATACGGGAAATCCTCGACCAAAAAGACCTGCCTGTTTTCGGAATCTGCCTTGGGCATCAAATGCTTGCGCTCGCACTTGGCGCGCAGACCATCAAAATGAACCACGGCCATCATGGCGCCAATCACCCTGTCAAAGATCAGGAAACCGGCAAGGTTGAAATCACCTCGATGAACCACGGTTTTGCCGTTGATAGCCAAACCCTGCCCAAGGGCGTGTCGGAAACCCACATATCGCTGTTCGACGGGTCCAATTGCGGTATTCGCGTGGCCGGCCGGCCGGTTTTTTCAGTGCAATACCACCCCGAGGCAAGCCCCGGCCCTCAAGACAGCTTTTACCTGTTTGAACGGTTCACCAAATCAATGGCGGATGCCGCAAACCCATAAACCGGGCCGGTCCCGGGGCCAATTTGGGGCGGGTTCCATGGCATATTACACGCATTGAGTGTGATTTATCCTCCCATTAACCATCCGTTAACCGATATGAACGATCTTCCTTACTCAGGTTGAGTATGGGAGCCGTTGATGGGATTTACTGACCGCAATGCGCTAGGGCGGAATAATACTATTCCTCTGCACGCGCCGGAATCTTTCGGCCTTTTTCTGGTGCAGTCGAAATTCATCACTTCGCATGACCTCATACAGGCGTTGCAAATCCAATCTCTGGGCTGCGCGAGCCTTGATCAGGTTTTGGTAAGCGAGGGATTGATTGGCCGCGCCAGCATCCGAACCGCATTGTCGGCATTTCACGGCCTGCCACAGATCGAATTAACGCGAACACCGCCTGATCCCGTGTTATTTGACCATCTCGAACCAAAATTTATGCTCAAAAACAATATCTTGCCATGGAAAGTGGAAAGCGGCGTCACATTGATCGCGACCAATGCGCCCGACAGATTTGAAACGCTCCTTCCGCTCCTTCCGGCGTCTCTGCTCCCCGCTCAACCGGTCATTGCCACACGCCACGAGATCCAGACATTTATCGCGACAAGAGCACGGCATGATCTCACTTGTGCGGCGGGCGCTCGCGTTGATGATCGTGAAAGCTGCCGGAATTGGGGGCAACTGACATTGCGACGGGCCACCCTTATTTCACTGGTCCTGTTTGTAATCATGGCCGTGTTCGTTTTCGCCCCGAGAGCAAGTTTCGCCGCCTTGGTTTTATGGGCAGGCTTCACCCTCATCATCGCTGCTGCCCTTAGAACCGCGGCGTTTATCGCACATTTCCGCCGCTCTCCCCCTCCTGAAACTGCTGAAAAAGTCGGGGACCAACGGCTGCCCAAAGTGTCGGTATTGGTGCCGTTGTTTGGTGAAACCGAAATCGCCGGGGCGCTGATCGCCCGCCTTTCGCGGCTGACCTACCCCAAAGCTTTGCTTGATGTCGTTCTTGTCCTCGAAGAAAACGACGCGCTCACCCGTGATACGTTGGCCGCCATCGAGTTGCCGCGCTGGATGCGCACCGTCGAGGTTCCCGAAGGGTCACCAAAAACCAAACCGCGGGCGATGAATTATGCTCTGGATTTCTGCGACGGTGACATTATCGGTATTTGGGATGCCGAAGATGCCCCCGAACCGGACCAAATCGACAAAATTGCCGCGCGTTTTCTGCGCGCCCCCCCCGAGGTCGCCTGCCTACAAGGGATTCTTGACTATTATAATTCGCGTCAAAATTGGCTCGCGCGTTGTTTTACCATTGAATACGCAACATGGTTCCGGCTGATGCTTCCGGGTATGTCGCGGCTGGGCTTTGCGATTCCATTGGGCGGCACCACTTTGTTTTTCCGGCGAAATGCTCTTGAAGAATTGGGCGGGTGGGATGCCCATAACGTGACCGAAGACGCCGATTTGGGGTTTCGACTTGCCCGCCACGGATATCGCACCGAAATGATCGAAACGGTCACTGGCGAAGAAGCGAACTGCCACGTTTTGCCGTGGATTAGGCAACGGTCGCGTTGGCTCAAGGGGTATATGGTGACTTATCTGGTGCATATGCGCGCCCCGACGACCCTCTACCGGCAATTGGGGGCGCGCAAATTTTGGGGATTTCAGGCCCATTTTATCACCGCGCTTTCACAGTTTTTTCTTGCACCCTTTTTGTGGTCATTCTGGCTTATCCTCTTTGGCTTGCCACATCCATTGAACGGCGTCCTTCCCGCGAGCGCCCTGCAAGGATTTGGCGCGCTGTTCCTCACTGTAGAACTCATTAGCATCATGGTAGGTTTGACCGCAGTTTCAGGCCCCAAACACCGGCATTTGCTGCTTTGGGTGCCAAGTTTGCATTTCTATTACCCGCTTGGTGTGTTTGCCGCCTACAAAGCCCTGTTCGAATTGATCTTTAGCCCCTTTTACTGGGATAAAACCAAACACGGACATTCTCTTTTCTCCAAGGCATTAGACAATGTTCAACGCTGTAGCCCGCCTCATCCGGTGGCCAGTTCAGCCCCAGCAGAGACAACGGTAACCATTCTCAATTCGCGTCGACAGCCCCGGAATCCAGCTTGAGACGGGTCACAAATGCCATAGAAATATGGCGCTTAAGCGCGGTTTCGGCAAAATCTTCGTCGCGTTTTTGAATGGCTTGGACAATCTCGCTATGTTCGGCAAGTGCCACTTCGCCACGCCCTTCCACAGCCAAAGACGTGGTCGCCATAAGCGCCATGGAGCGATGCACCAGATCGAGTTGCTTCACCAAAAACCGATTGTGTGAGGCGAGGTGGATTTGTTTGTGAAACCGGCGGTTTGCGCGCGCTAATACAGCGGGGTTTCCCAAATATTTCTGATCCTCAGCCACCATTTCGATCAGCACCTGAATTTCTTCTTCACTCGCATGACGGGCCGCCAATCGTGCCGAAAGCCCCTCAAGTTCGGCACGCACGACATAGAGTTCCGAGAGTTGATTGTGATCCAGTGACGCCACGATAAGGCTACGCCCGTCGCGCGTAAGCAGGCTTTGGGTTTCGAGTCGTTGCAGGGCCTCGCGGATCGGGGTGCGCGACACGCCAAACCGATCGGCAAGATCGCTTTCCACCAACCTATCACCGGGTTTGAACCCGCCCATATCTATCGCCTCGAGGATCAGGGCATAGGCGTCTGTCTGGGCTGGTTTCATCTTGCTTTTGTCCCGCTAACTTGGTCGCATTTATCGTCAGACTAGCCTCATTCACCTGTTAATCAAGTCAAACCGTGTTGCACGCGCCCACGTCGGCGGTTACGTTGCCCACATGCCAAAAAACAGCTTTAGCCACGTCAATACCTGGGTTTTCGATCTCGACAATACGCTTTACCCGCCTGCTGCCCGATTGTTTGACCAAATTGAAGTCCGCATGACCCGCTATGTGATGCAGGCCCTTGACGTTGACGAGGCGCGTGCCAATTATTTACGCAAACATTATTGGCATGAATACGGCACCACCCTGGCGGGGTTGATGCGCGAACACGACGTAGATCCGACCCCGTATCTTGTTGATGTGCATGATATTTCTTTGGATCACCTCGTTGCTGACCCTATGCTTGCAACCCACATTCGCGCCCTGCCCGGCCGCAGTATCGTCTATACCAACGGCAGCGCACCCTATGCCGAGCGGGTGATTGAAGCGCGCGGATTATCCGGTGTTTTTGATGCGGTATATGGCGTTGAACATGCCGGTTTTCGGCCAAAGCCAGAAGCCGAAGCCTTTGAGATGATTTTTTCCAAAGATGGCCTTGATCCCCAAAAGGCCGCGATGTTTGAAGATGACGCGCGCAATTTACAGGCACCGCATTTGATGGGAATGTCCACGGTCCACGTCGCCCCGACCGCGATTCACGAAAATCACATCCATCATCACACCGATGATCTTGGGGCATTTCTAGCCCGCCTTTGTTGAAAATTTTCCCGGCCTAATCGTCCGCGGATTCAATTCGCCAGTGCAACATCTGACGTTCCTTCATTGAATACGTGATTTGGCGTTTTGAAGCCAAGGCATTTTCCAGGTCGGGTGTTGAGGCTATCCATTGCGTGCTGGACTTCGGCATCGTTCGCGTGGGCCATCTTGTCTTATGCCAAAAGCTGACTTCTGGTTAATTAGAAGTCACTGCCCATCAAGCCACTTATGGTGGGCAGTGGCGGCGGTTGGATCGAAGCCATCTTGGTCGTAAGGACCGTTGAAGACTAAGATCGTAAGCGGTGCCCCGTTGGCACCTAACCCTTAAAATTCCACGGCAGCAGGTCTTCAATGTCACTTTGTTTGTGGCCATTGAC
>JAUZRV010000095.1 GCA_030950105.1 Rhodobacterales bacterium
GGCATCAGCCGCCCGAACACCCCCAGATATCAACCTTCAACGCACACTCTAAACTCAGTTCAAAACGCCGCCGTCAACCCGGCCGATCCAGTGCGCCGGAAGGAAATACCCGGAGTCTGATGAATAATTCGGGCTAGCAAAAGCATCTTGAATGACGGACCTTGGCGATGCTATTCACCGCGACAGGCGGGTATGGTGAAAAGGTATCACGGCAGCTTCCCAAGCTTTAGTTACGGGTTCAATTCCCGTTACCCGCTCCAGATAATCAACCATTGCAACACCCCGTTAGAACGCAGCGTATGAAACCCATACGAACCAAATACTTACCCCATAGAGATTTCGCACGCTGAAAGCATGTGAAAACGGCGCCCCGATAAGAGCCGCCGTTGAAGGTTTGCAAATTAAAAACCGCTTGGGTTTTACATTTTAATGGCGTCCGAGGTGAATACGTAATCGTCCTCACCCGAATGACAGGCAATACAGCCCTTTTCGGCCCCTTTGGCGATTTTGCCCGCGAGGCGCATACCTTTGGGGTTTTTGTCGAGCGACCCATCGGGCAGGAATTTCACCCAGAACCAATCCTGGTTATCGGCGTCAAATCCGGCTTCGCGGCGAAACATGACAGTCACCGCGCCAAGATGTTTGCCCGGATCCATCAGGACTTCGTCTTCGCTTACGTCTTTGGGACCATAGTTGCGTTTCACGATCAGATCGCCGGTGTGGCCGTTAATGGTGGCGCTGGAATAGAAGGTTTGCAACATCATGCCGTGTGGCGCGATGCCCTCGTATGGATAGGTCTGGATCGCGCCTTCACCGGCGAGTTTTTGCGCCTGCATGGCCTCCCAAATGAGGGCCGCATAGGCGGCGTCGTCATCTGATCCAAACGGGGCCATTTGGGCGAATGCGCCGGTGGTGCCAATAACAAGCGCTGCAATCCCGGCTGTAAGTGTTCTTTTCATGGTGATTTTCCCTGTGCCATTCTCTTGTAAAATCGTCCTATGACGTCACTGTAGGGGATTGTTTGGTGACAAGTTGTCACATCTTATTCACCCTTTCGTGTTGGAATTGTGCGTTTTCGTGTTTGGACCTTTGGCCTGCGAACCCGTGATGTTGGGGGCAATCAGGAGGGTTTTCGATGTATGGGTTTTCGCGAAATTTAACTGCGGCAGTTGTCGCCGGTGTGGTGGTTTTTGGAAGCGGCGCAATGGCGCAAGATGTGGCGAAAGGCGAGAAACTATTTAAGAAATGCAAGGCCTGTCACATGATTGGACCCGAGGCGCGCAATAAAACCGGCCCTGATTTAACCGGTGTGATCGGGCGCATAGCCGGCACATTTGACGGGTTCGGGTATTCCAAAAGCATGGCGGCCTTGGGCGAAACCGGATTTATCTGGAGCGAGGATCTTGTTTTTGAATATCTGCTCAGCCCGAAGAAATTTCTACGCAAGGCGCTTGGTGATAAACGGGCCAAGGCCAACATGAGCTTTCGTTTAAAGGGCGCGCAGGACCGCCGCGATGTGATTGCGTATCTCGCGGGGTTTAGCATGGTTGATGTGCAAGAAAGTTCTGCGGAGCCGACGGCGGCGGGTATGATGGCCGAAGTGGACACTGAAAACAAAATCTGCGTGGTGAATGGCACGCAAGAATCGCATTATTTTCTGGCAGAAGCGCGTGGCGTAGACAGGGCGAACGACAGCCGTGTGCTTGGCACGTTGGCACCGGGCGAGACGCTTTGCACCGGAGAGATTGTTGGCGCGGATGCGGCGCGCGGGGTTGTGTCGGTGTTTGAATCCCCAGACGAGTTGGACGGGTGTTCGCGGCTTGTCAATATTTCTGCGCCTGAAACCCTCACTCTCTATGCGGATTTTGATCGTTGTGGGTGGAGTTCACATGGTTGAGGAACTCAATGTAAGGCGTTAGGTTGTAATCATTATTGGCGTTTAAGCTGGTATCACCCTTTGCGACGGCGGCGCCGGCCGCCAGACGCGCTTGACGATTTGGCGTTAAAGGAAACGTCGGGCAAGGTGACAATTTTCGCAAGTTCGGGAAAGGGGTCGGTGGCATGGGGAATTGCGTTGGCGGCGATGAAATGTTCCTGAAATCGCGGTTCGATTGCGGTTTCGACCTTGGTGATTTCACCCACAACCCGTTCAATTTCTGCGCGCGAGACGATGTTGCACAGGGCGATACGCGCGCCGGTGCCCGCGGCATTGCCGGCACTGGTGATCCGCGCAAGTGGCGCATCGGGCACCATGCCAAGAACCAGCGCGTGTTTGTTTGAAATATGCGCGCCGAAAGCACCCGCCAAAACCACCCGATCCACGGTTTCGACGCCCATTTCATCCATTAACAGCCGTGCACCGGCATAAAGCGCAGATTTGGCCAGTTGAATGGCGCGAATATCGCCTTGGGTGACGCTGATCAACGGGCCACCGTCGGATGTGGCGTCGTGAATGACATAGCTGTGGGTGCGCCCGTCAGGGATGCACCGCGGGGTGCCGGTTTGCTCGGCTGACCCGATAAGGCCAGACGGATCAAGAAGACCGGCCATACGCATTTCGGCAACGGCTTCGATAATGCCCGACCCGCAAATGCCGGTGATTCCGGTGGTGGCAATGGTGGCATCAAAACCGTCTTCATCCGACCAGATATCGGACCCAATAACGCGGAAACGCGGCTCTTTGGTGTCGGGATTGATTTCGAGATGTTCAATCGCACCGGGCGCGGCGCGTTGGCCGGAACTGATTTGCGCCCCTTCAAAGGCGGGCCCGGTCGGCGAGGAACAGGCAAGCACGCGCGTCGTGTTGCCAAGCAGCAATTCGGCGTTGGTTCCAACATCAACAATAAGAACCAAGTCTTTGGATTTGTTAGGTTCTTCAGAAAGAGCGACGGCGGCGGCATCGGCGCCAACATGGCCCGCGATACAGGGCAGTATATAGACCTGCGCGCGGATATTCATCGCCGTCAGATCAAGATCGCGGGCAGTGATTGACAGGCTATCGGAGGTGGCCAACGCAAACGGCGCTTGGCCAAGTTCGACCGGATCAATGCCAAGCAGCAGATGGTGCATGACCGGATTACACACGAACACGATCTCGACCAAAAGGGCGGTGTCGATTGCGGCACCTTTGGCAACCGAGGCAATCAATTCATTGAGGGCCTCGCGCACCGACGCGGTCATTTCCACATCCCCACCGGGGTTCATCATAGCGTAGGAAACCCGGCTCATCAAATCTTCGCCAAACCGGATTTGCGGGTTCATGATACCGGCAGAGGCGACCACTTCGCCGGTTTCAAGATTGGTCAGATGCGCGGCAATGGTGGTGGACCCCAGATCAATCGCGAGACCATAAAGCCCGTTTTCGTGCAGGCCCGGCCAGATTTCGATCACCTGCGCAACATCATCGTTATGGCCTTTGTGCAGCGCAACGGTGACCTGCCATTGGCCTTTGCGCAGGCCGGGCTGCAATTTGCGCAGAATACTTAGGTCGGCGGCAATATCCGGGATGTCCCATTGATCACGCAGCGCACGGGCGATTCGTTCCAGATCGCCGGTGGGGACGTGCATATCGGGGGCCTCGACCTCGATAAAATAGAGACGGGTCGCGGGATCCATGGTGATGGTGCGCGCGGTCACGTCCTTGCGCACCACCTGTTTATGGACCTGACTGCTGGCGGGGACATCAATGACCACATCACCCTGCACTGTGGCCTGACAGCCAAGGCGGCGACCGGTTTTAAGGCCGCGCTTGTCGTCATAGCGCTGCTCTACGGCGTTCCACTGCGAAAGCGCATCTTTGGCGACGGTCAGGCCGTGTTTGGGGAATTCACCATATGACGGGGTGATCTGGCATTTTGAACAGATGCCGCGCCCGCCACAAACCGAATCAAGATCAACGCCAAGTTGGCGCGCAGCGGTAAGAACCGGCGTGCCAATCGCGAAATGCCCGCGTTTTCCGGAGGGCGTGAAGATTACCAGAGGATCGTTGCTCATTTTGGTCAATCCGTTCAATAGGGCTGTTTTGGCGAACATAGAACAATGCCACGGATGGGAAAGCACATATCCGGCATAAAGTTGTATTTCAGCGGCATAAATATGGATCGCAGGTTAAGGCGAGAGAACCTGCAACCCGAACAGCCAGACCGCGATCGGCACCGGCGCGACGGCAAGGGCGAAAGTGAGCAGAGTGGTAAAGGGGTGAAACAATTTTGACAGGCCGGCCAGAAAGGCAATACCGCCGCCGCCACCAATCAAGGCATTGCCGGGGATATTGATCAGAATGGCAAGCGTCAGATAGCGAAACCCGATGGCCAACCGTCCGAGGTGCTTTGGCAGCGTTTTCGAGAGCAATTCAAGGCGTTCATTGGCCGTTAGCGGCGCAATTTGATCAATCATACCGGTGATGCGCAACAGGCGTAAATCACGAAAAAAGCCGCGCAATGTGGTAAGCGGAATCATCCGGCCAGCGAAATAGGCGAGGGTAAGTCCGAGGGTGGTGCCGCTCCAGACCAAGGGGGCCACTTCGGGCCCGCGCATGATCAGGATCGAAATCCCGACCTCGATACCGGGCATAAACGGCACAGCAATGAACAGCGCATAAAGTATCAGCAACCCCAGCGTAAGACCGGGCATTGCCCAGCTTACGGTGCTGTTTCGCGCCAGGGTTTGTGCCCAGTCAACAGCCGTATTGGTGGCCAGAACCAGCACAACGAGTATACCCAATCGAAAGCCCATCCGCCAAAGGGAACGGCCAAGGTTTGG
>JAUZRV010000096.1 GCA_030950105.1 Rhodobacterales bacterium
TGCCGCGCGGATCAGGAACCTGACGTAAAACTGATCGAACTGAAATCAAGATAATAACCTCCGGGCCTGACGTTCAGAACAAAGATTCATATACCCCTATGATTTGCAACAACTTTCTAACCTTCAGTAAATCGCCCTGTCATTCATTGAGGCGACAGCGCCGTAACCGAGATTGCGAATATAGGCGGCAAGCTGCATCACGATGGCGGCTTCGTGGGAATATTCGCGCCCCGTAGCGGCACCGGCAAGAGCAGACGGGTAGGTGGCGACAAGATCGGCAGACATTTCGTGGCCAAGCACAATAACGTTATCAAGACCTTCAGGCAGGGTGTTTTCGGCCTCGGACATATCGCGGGTATCGACGCGGGTTTCATAGAGCCATCTGGTATCAAAATCGGTAACCGCGCAAAGATCAGCCCCGAAAAACCGAGCGATGCGTTTGATTTCATGGGACATTTTATCGAGGTCTTCCACCGTAACCTGATCGGGGGCGACGGGGGTGTCATAGGATATCGGGGCCTGGAACCCTTCGCGTTTGCCGGTGTCGGCGGCGCGATCCGACACCATATCGGAGATTAACCACGAGGCATTGCGCAGGGCGAAATCACGTTGGGTAAAGCCGTCACCACGGCGCGGCGCGGCCTCCATCCGGTAAGAGGCAAAAAACGCGTCTGTGCGTTTGGTCTGAACCGATTTATCCCAAAACGCGCGGGTGAAAATATCGTTCCGTTGGGTGAAACGGGCGAAATCATCGGTGACATCAATACCGGCCTCGGTATCGTTATCGCGTTGCAAAGGGGTGTTTGAAGGCCAGACCATTTCGGAACGCTAGCGTGTCGTTCGCGTGGTTTCAATCGCGGATTTATTCATGGCTCTCGCTATTGCCCGACAATCGCGATAGGAGGGCAAAAACAGGGGGATATCATGCAAGATCAGGTCTTATGCACAGTGAAAGCCAGCGGCGCACGGCGCATGTTCGGGGTCGGGGTTTTGATGCTGCTTGGGGCGATGTTGATCTATATCGCCTTTGCGCAGCCGCCAGAAAATATGGGGTGGCAGATATTTTTGGTGCTGATGGGCGCGGGGGCGCTTTATCTCGGGGATAAAATGCGGCGTGCGACGTTGGTAACGCTGGAATTGACCGAAACCACCCTGCGCGACAGCAATGGCATGGTTTTGGTCGAGATTGCCGATATCAAATCCACCGATCGCGGCACATTTGCGTTTAAACCGTCAAACGGGTTTATCTTGCGCCTTGATAGCCGCGCAACGCGGGTCTGGCAGCCGGGCCTGTGGTGGCGCATGGGCAAACGGATCGGGGTTGGCGGCGTCACCTCGGCGGGCGAAACCAAACAGATGGCGGAAATGATTGCCGGTCTGGTGGCGATGCGCGACGGGGAATTATGATCCAGTGTTTAAGAGTTAAAGCCTAACTGCGACGCAAACCGGGGGCTGGTGAAGATAAAGTTTTCCAGATCGGTATCGTTGAGTCCAATGTTGAACGGCGCGGAATAGCCGCTCCAGGTTTCGACCAGAATGAGGGCTTCGGATTCGGGCAAGACGGGCAACACATCTACCCAGGCCTGAATAATGGCGTCGGTGAGCGCTGTGACAGTGCCACGCGCCTCAGACCAACCGATATAGTAATCGGCGGCGGCATTATCATAATAGATAACCGAGATACGCATGGACGAACCTGTGCTTGCGGTTGTCAAATAATCGAATAAATCCACCGCGTTGTTAATATATGTTGCGTCCAGATTGTCGGTTTCGCGCGATACCATGTCCGCGATGGTAAAGGCGGCCTTCTGTCCAACCGAAACCTGACGGTAGGCATCGTAATACGAAAACATGGCCACAAATCCCCACATCAACAGCGGGAACATGATCGCGGCCTCGACCGAGACAGAGCCGCGTGTTTCGTCGCGAAACGCACGCAAGGATGACGAAAACCGGGTGATGAGTTTATGTAACATAATCAAAGTGGCTCCTGAACAAAGGCGGATGCGGCATACATGGAGGCCATCCCCGAACCATCAACGGTAAAGTCGCTTCCCATACCTGTGGTGGGAAAAATCGGATCAAATTGAACGCAGGCCTGAAGCAACATGAGTTCGTTTTCCAGCCCGTTGATGAAGGTGCGCACCGGATTAAGCAGTTCGGAACGGTCAACGCAGTCAAAATCATTTGGAAAGGCAACAGCGGCGCGTAGATCCAGCGGTATCATTTCGAGTTTGAGATTGTTTTCGCAATCGGGAATGAGGCCGGCATAGCCACATATCGCGGCCTTGAGTTCATCATGGCCGGCCTGATCATCGGTCATCGTTCCGGTGCCTAGACGCACGTCCCGCACCGCCATATCAAGGCCGCGTTCAAGCATGGTGTGGCGCACGGTATACATACCCAATTCAACCGAGGACAAAAGGATCGTGATAAACGCCGGAAACAGAATGGCGAATTCGACCGTTGCATTGGCTGTTTCGTCGCGCACAAAGCGGGCAAGAGCGGATTTTGCCTTGTTTTTTAGATGCCGTATCATTTGATTAATCCTCCCTATGCCTTAGTTGGTCAATTTGAGTTTGCGGATCGAGGATGCGATGGCAGAGAATGCTTGTCTGATTTCGATACCGTCCACGTCATAATAGTGGCTGTCCGAGCTGGCACAGCTTTGCAGCACGGATTGTCCGCCGGCCGGGGCCTCAAAGCCGATGGAATAGACGACGACACCATTGGTTTTGGCGGCACCACAAATCGTGTTCAGGCGCGCGTTTTTGGTGCCGCTGCCGACATAATCCCAGACGTCGTAATACCATGCATTGGCTGCGGCACTGCCCATGATCGGACGATAATTATAGTAGTAGTTCCAGAGAACCGAGACCTGGTTCCACAATTGAGGGAATGTCATACGCACCGCTGTGCCGGATTCGTTGTCACCGTAGGGGTGATCTTCCCAGTCGCCATTATGGGGCCAATAGTAATCGTTGCTCCCCGAATGGCTTGGATAGTAGATCGAATAACGGTTCTTCTGGGCGTTATACCAAACGTTGCTATTGCCGCTGCGATAATCATCGGTGAGGTAATATTGGCTGGTGTTTTGACCGTCGGTCATCAGCACGATCACTTTGAGGGTGTCGTTGGAATCATAGGCCACGGGGCGGCCGGCAAACTCGGCTGGAACCGAACCGCCCGCGATCAGGTTGGAAATGACGCCCTGAGTGCCGGGATCAAGAAGGACAGTGCCCCATTTCATGCCTACGTCAATTGACGTGTTGCCGCCGGCCACCAGAGAATCGATTTGGGCCTTGAGAACGGCACGGTCCATTGACAGTGCGCGGATATCCGACGCGGTATCCACGTTGCAGACAGGATAAGTTATCGGATCTGTCGAATAAGACCAGACATCGAAGGGGCCGGTGCGTTGAAGTTGGTCCGCGGTTGAAAGCGATGTGTTGCTAAAGTCGGTTGATACAAAGTTTACACAATCCGAATAACTGTGCTCGGCGGTCACATTGTATTGTGCCAGAAGCGTTGGACCGGCGGACACCTGTGTCGCGTAGGGAACGATCGAAATCGAAACTTTACCCGGTGCACTGGTGTCCATAATTGTGTCGACAAATTCCTTTGCGGCCACTTTCAGGTTGGTCAGGCGCGAATTGGATCCCATCGAACCGGAAATATCCAGCACCAGCGAGATTTCAACGCTATCAATGCGTTCTTCGGCGGTGCTTGCGGCGCCAATAGACATGGTATCAATACCGACCATGTGGATGAGTTGGGTGTTGATTGTTGTGGATACGTCCACATCCACAATCCGGTAGCCTAGGCCTTCGTCGACGGTCACACCATCAAGGTAACTCGCCATGCCGGCTTTGGTGAAATAATCGGTGACCACAGCAGTCGGATCGAGGATCTGATCCAGATCGGCGGCGGCGAGGGCGGCATTGTCTGCCGCGTGCTGCAATCTGGTGCGGGTCATTTCGGTGCGCATGATATCAACGCCCAAGCCACCGACCAGCAGAATTATCAGGAAGAAGAAAACCGAGAATACCACGAGAACGCCACTTTCGTCGCGTTTGAAATTGTTTAGCCAACCGACCATTGGCCGTGATTCGCGAAATTCTTTCGTTTGTGCATCTGCACAATATTTGGCTGTTTGAACCAACATATCACTCACCTTTTCCTGTTACCCGTTTTACCCGTTCTTTGGGTTACCCAAAAATCGCATTACTCACCCAGACGTATGTTGGGGAATTTATGACGGACCACTGTGGCCAAATTGGGGCGGGAAAATTGATATAAGAGGGTGATATTCAGGGTAAATTGACCCAATCCTGTGGATTCGACGGGGATGTTTCCAATTCGTAAACAATGGCGGCGCTGACAGTTTTGATTGTTCAACAAAAAAACCGGCGTTCAGGGCAATGAAAGGCCGCTGTTGCAGCGGATGATTCGGTGATGCGGTGGTGTGGCGGGATAAATTTATAGACTATTCTTGGTAAATTCGCGAAATAATATCGCACCCGTTAACCATAATGTCATAAGCTGGTGGGATGAGTGGTTGGGGCGACTCGTGTTGCGAATATTTGCAACGGGAATGTCCGAAAATTTAGAATCTGGGAGAAGCTCTGTGAGCGCAGTAAAAGAACCAAGTTTCCGCGAGAGCGTTGATCTGATGTTTAACCGAGCGGTGGCCATGATGGATCTTCCCCCCGGTCTCGAGGAAAAAATCAGGGTTTGTAACGCGACCTATACGGTGCGTTTCGGGGTGCGTTTGCGTGGCCAGATCCAGACATTTACCGGCTATCGCGCGGTTCATTCGGAACATATGGAGCCGGTAAAAGGCGGTATTCGCTTTGCTATGGGGGTCAATCAGGACGAGGTCGAGGCGCTGGCGGCGTTGATGACCTATAAATGCGCGCTGGTCGAAGCGCCGTTTGGCGGCTCCAAAGGGGGGTTGCGCATTGATCCGCGCCAATATGACGAACACGAGATGGAATTGATCACGCGGCGGTTTGCCTATGAATTGATCAAACGCGACCTGATCCACCCGTCGCAAAACGTGCCTGCGCCTGATATGGGGACGGGCGAGCGCGAGATGGCGTGGATTGCCGATCAATATGCGCGCATGAACACCACCGAAATCAACGCCAAGGCCTGTGTGACCGGCAAGCCGCTTAATGCGGGCGGTATTTCGGGGCGTGTCGAGGCGACGGGACGCGGGGTGCAATATGCACTGCGCGAATTCTTCCGCGACAGTGAAGGCATGAAAAAGGCCGGCCTGACGGGTAAGCTTGATGGCAAGCGGGTGATTGTGCAGGGACTTGGCAATGTGGGATATCACGCTGCCAAATTTTTGGCGGAAGAAGATGGATGTGTGATCTCCGGCATTATCGAACATGATGGCGCGTTGTTTAACAATGACGGTCTTGATGTCGAAGCGGTGCGGGCGTGGATTGTCAAACATGGCGGGGTGAGCGGGTTTCCCGATGCCACACACACGGCCGAAGGCGCTGCGGTTCTGGAAGAAGACTGTGAAATCCTTATACCGGCGGCTCTGGAAGGGGTGATCAATCTGGGCAATGCCGCGAGGATCAAGGCGCCGCTCATTATTGAGGCCGCGAATGGTCCGATCACGGCGGGTGGCGATGAAGTTCTGCGCAAAAAGGGCACGGTGATCATTCCCGATATGTATGCCAATGCCGGCGGTGTGACGGTGTCCTACTTTGAATGGGTGAAAAACCTGTCGCATATCCGGTTTGGCCGGATGCAGCGGCGCCAGGAAGAATCGCGTCATGAATTGGTCATCAACGAGTTGGAAAGCCTAAGCGCGAGCATGGGCGATAAATGGTCGATGTCGCCGGATTTCAAGGCGAAATACCTGCGTGGGGCCGACGAGCTTGAGTTGGTGCGCTCCGGTCTCGATGATACGATGCGGATTGCCTATCAATCAATGGCGGCGGTTTGGCATGAACGCGACGATGTCGAGGATCTGCGGATGGCGGCCTATCTGGTGGCTATTGGAAAAGTTGCCGCCAGTTATCGCGCCAAGGGCCTGTAGCGATTTAGGTAAATGGAGCCGCGCATGCGCGGCAACACGATTGTGATTGGAGGCCCGCCGCGATGGTGGGCCTTTTTCCGTTCGGGCCGTATTTACCGGCTGAAGGCGGATTTGACTTCAAGATAGTCGCTGTTTGGCGGTTCCGTGTCGAAAAAGGGGATGGCAGGTCGTTATTGCATTGATACTCCTGTTGTAAGTTGGTTCATTTGGATCAAACAATTGCGGACCATCTAGGGGGTGCCATGCGATTTTCTGGCTTACGGGTTTTAAAAGAGGGGCTGACTGGCAATAAGGGCTGGAAGGCGCATTGGCGCGATCCCGACCCCAAAGCAGAATATGATATTATTATCATCGGTGGCGGCGGGCATGGATTATCGACGGCCTATTATTTGGCCAAAAACCATGGTCTCAAGAACATTGCAGTGCTGGAAAAGGGCTATATTGGCGGTGGCAATGTCGGGCGCAACACCACGATTGTGCGGGCAAACTATTTCCTACAGGGCAATTCGGAATTTTACAGCCATTCGATGAAGCTCTGGGAGACCCTAGAGCAGGATTTGAATTATAACGTGATGCTAAGCCAGCGCGGATTGATCAACCTGTTTCATTCGGATGGGCAGCGCGATGCCTTTGCGCGGCGCGGCAATGCGATGATCAACCAGGGTGATGACGCGGTGTTGCTTGATCCCGCGGGCGTGCGCAAAATGTTGCCCTACCTCGATTTTGACAATGCGCGGTTCCCGATTTTTGGTGGATTGTATCACCCGCGTGGCGGCACGGCGCGTCATGATGCAGTGGCGTGGGGATATGCGCGCGCCGCCGATCAACTGGGTGTGGATATTATCCAGAACTGCGAAGTGACGGGTATTGATATCGAAAACGGCGTTGTCAAAGGTGTGCAAACCTCGCGCGGGGCGATCAAATCCAGGAAGGTTGGCATTGTCGTGGCGGGGCGTTCGGGGCAGGTGGCAGGCATGGCGGGGATGCGCCTGCCAATCGAGAGCCATGTATTGCAAGCCTTTGTTACAGAAGGCTTAAAGCCGATTATTGACCATGTTATAAGCTTTGGCATGGGGCATTTTTACATTAGCCAATCGGATAAAGGTGGGCTGGTTTTTGGTGGCGACCTTGATTTTTATGCGACTTATGCGCAGCGCGGAAACCTGCCGATGCAGGAACACGTGATGGAGGCAGGCATGACCTTGATGCCGATGATCGGCAAGGCGCGGGTGTTGCGAAGCTGGGGCGGGATCATGGATATGACGCCCGATGGCAGCCCGATTATCGACAAGACCGACACCAAGGGTTTGTTTCTAAATTGCGGCTGGTGTTACGGTGGGTTCAAGGCGGTGCCGGGCAGCGGATATAGTTTTGCGCATCTGATGGCGACGGACAATCACCATGCGCCGGCGGCGAAATTCCGGCTTGACCGATTTAGAACCGGCGTTGGTCTGATGGACGAAGAAGGCACCGGCAGTCAACATAACCTGCATTAGGGGGATAACAACATGCGGATCAAATGCCCCATTTGTGGCGCGCGCGACAGGCGTGAATTTTACTATGTCGGCGATGCGATGGCACTTGCGCGCCCTGACGCGGATGCGGATGCGGCGGTGTGGGATGATTATATCCATAACCGCGACAATCCCGCCGGAATGACGCGCGATCTCTGGTATCACGAAAGCGGCTGTAGCGCGTGGATCGTGGTGACGCGCAGCACCGTCACCCATGAAATAAGCAAAGTTGAGCTGGCTTCAAAAGTGGCGGGTAAGATGACAGGAGCGCCGGTATGAGAATTGAAGGATCCGCCAATTCCGCCAGCCAGATCAACCGCGAAAAGCCGGTTGGGTTTCGGTTTGACGGCATATCGTATCAGGGGTTCGAGGGCGATACATTGGCGTCTGCACTCTTGGCCAATGATATGACGTTGATCAATCGGTCGTTCAAATACCATCGGCCACGCGGGGTTTTGACCGCCGGGTCGGAAGAACCCAACGCCCTGATGACCATCGGAAGCGGGGCCGGGCAGGACCCCAACGTGCGCGCTACCACGCAGGAATTGTTTGAAGGATTAGAGGCGCGTAGCCAGAACAATTGGCCATCGCTTGAGTATGATGTGTTGTCGGTGAATGATCTGGCGTCGAACTTTCTAAGTGCAGGATTTTATTACAAAACCTTTATGTGGCCAAAGGCGTTTTGGGAAAAAGTGTATGAGCCGATTATTCGCCGTGCCGCCGGATTAGGTGCATTAAGCGGGGCGCATAATCCGGATAAATATGAACGGGCATTTGCCCATTGCGATCTGTTGATCATTGGCGCGGGACCTGCGGGGTTGATGGCGGCATTGACGGCGGGAATCGCCGGTGTCGACGTGATTTTGGTAGATGAAGACCGCCAAACCGGGGGGCGGTTGAACGCCGAAACCCACGTGATTGACGGTATGGCCGGACATCATTGGGCCGAAAATATCACCGCACAATTGCGCGACATGGGCAATGTGCGGATTATGACGCGCACCACGGTGACCGGCGTTTATGACGGCGGCACGTTTGGGGCGCTGGAAAAAGTGAGCCAGCATTTGGCCCATCCTGCCAAAGGAATGCCA
Organism: Rhodobacterales bacterium; assembly: GCA_030950105.1. Taxonomy (GTDB): domain Bacteria; phylum Pseudomonadota; class Alphaproteobacteria; order Rhodobacterales; family Rhodobacteraceae; genus JAUZRV01. The sequence continues at coordinate 8,664 of JAUZRV010000096.1, forward strand.
CGAGAGACATTTTGGCGGATCGTGGCCAAACGGGCGATTTTGGCGGCGGGGGCATTGGAACGGCCCATCGCGTTCAAGAACAACGACAGACCGGGGATTATGACGGCGGGGGCGGTTCGGGCCTATCTTAATCGCTGGAACGTGGTGCCGGGGCGCGCGGTGACGGTGTTTGGCAACAATGACGACGCCCATCGCACGGCGGCGGATTTGATCGCGGCAGGGGTGCATGTGGCGGCGTTGATTGATAGCCGACATGACGCCACCACCGATCTTGATGTGCTGTTTTACGCGGGCGCACAGGTGTGTGACAGTTCCGGTCGCAAGGCGCTTGAATCGATTTCAATCAGCACGGTGGCTGGCGTCGAGAAGGTGCAAACCGATTGTCTGGCGATGTCGGGGGGGTGGAATCCGACGCTTCATCTGGCGTGTCATATGAATGGGCGGCCACAATGGAATGACGCGATTTCGGCGTTTATTCCGGTGCCTGATATGGTGCCCAATCTGGACGTCGCGGGGGCGGCGCTGGGCAGTTTTTCAACCAAAGGCGCCCTGAAATCAGGGGCTTACCGGGCGAAACTGGCGCTTGAGGCGCTGGGCGTGGCGGTGCCGTCGGGATCGAAATCGGTGCCAACACCGGTGGCCGAAGACAGTGAATACAAGGTGAAACCGCTTTGGGTGGTGAAACACAAAGGGCGGGCGTGGCTTGATTTTCAGAACGATGTGACGGTCAAGGATGTGAAATTGGCGGCGCAGGAAAATTTCCGTTCGGTCGAACATATGAAACGCTATACCACGCAAGGCATGGCGACGGATCAGGGCAAAAATTCCAATGTTGGCGCCTTGGCGGTTTTGGCCGATGCGACGGGGCGCGATATTGTCGGCACCGGCACCACGACGTTTCGGCCACCGTATTCGCCGGTGGCGATTGCCGCATTGGGCGCGGGGGCGCAGGGCAAAGGGTTCGCACCGCAACGGTTTACGACATCTCACAAGGCAAGCGTGGACGCAGGCGCACCGATGGTCGAGGTCGGATTGTGGTATCGGCCGTCGTATTTTCCGGCCCCGGGCGAGGTGAATTGGCGGCAATCCTGTGATCGCGAGGTGCAACAGGTGCGCCGCGCCGTGGGCGTGTGTGATGTGTCGACTTTGGGAAAGATCGACATACAGGGACCGGATGCGGCGGCGCTTCTTGATTTGGCGTATACCAATGTTTTCAGTAGCTTGAAGGTTGGCAAAGTGCGTTATGGTTTGATGCTGCGCGAAGACGGTCATGTTATGGACGATGGCACCACGGCGCGTTTGGGACCACATCATTTTGTGATGACGACCACAACGGCGGCGGCGGGGCCGGTGATGCGGCATCTGGAATTCCTGCATCAGGGGTTGCATCCGGAATGGGATATATCATTGACATCGGTGACCGAACAATGGGCGCAATTTGCGGTGGCTGGACCAAAATCGCGGGAATTGCTCAACGGGTTACTCGATAATGCAATTGATGACGAAAGCTGGCCGTTTATGGCCTGTGGCGCGGTCACCGTGAAAGGCGTCGCGGCGCGCCTGTTCCGGATCTCGTTTTCGGGGGAGCAGGCCTATGAAATCGCGGTGCCGGCGCGCTATGGCGAGAGCCTGTTTCACACGCTGGTGGCGCGGGCGAAATCATTGGGCGGCGGGGCCTACGGGATGGAAGCATTGAATGTGCTGCGCATCGAAAAAGGGTTCATCACCCACGCGGAAATTCACGGGCGGGTGACGGCGTTTGACATCGGTATGCAGCGGATGATCAGCGCCAAAAAGGATTGCATCGGCAAGGCATCGGCGGCGCGCGAGGGATTGCTTGACGAAGATCGTGAACAATTGGTCGGTTTGAAACCCGTGGGCGCGGTCAAGCAATTGACGGCAGGGGCGCATTTGTTTGCCAAAGGGGCCGACGCGGTGCGCGAAAACGCCCAAGGGTATACCACGTCGGTGGCGTTTTCGCCGCTATTGGGCGTGTTTCTGGCGCTCGGGTTTCTGAAACGCGGGCGGGCGCGCCACGGCGAGGTGATCAAATTTGTCGATCACCTGCGCGGGATTGAAACCCTGTGCGAGGTCTGCGATCCGGTATTTTTTGATCCAGAAGGAGGGCGTGCGCGTGGGTAAATCGGCGATAGAATTGATTGCAAAAACCCCCTGTGCGGGGCTGTTACCAATTGAAATCGGCACGGTGTCATTGACCGAGGTTGTGCCGGATCACATGACGATTGTTGCGCCCTATGCAGGCAAGGACAAAGAATTATCCGCCGCTCTCAAGGGGGCGCATGGCATGGTGATGCCAGCCGCCAATCGCGCCACAGGTAAAGGTGCAAACCGCGCGATCTGGTTCGGGCAGGGGCAGATATTGCTTTCGGGCCCGGCGCCGGATGCAGCACTGGCGCGCCACGGGGCGGTGGTGGACCAATCGGATGGCTGGGCGGTTGTGGCGCTCAAGGGCGCGGGCAGTCGGGATGTTCTGGCACGGCTGACCCCGATTGATTTGCGGGCCGGCGTGTTCAAAAACGGACATACCGCGCGCACCGATTTGATGCATATGATGGCGTCGATTACCTGTCTGGGCGCGGATGAATTCCGCATTATGGTGTTTCGCGGATTTGCGCGCACATTGGTGCATGATCTGGAAACTGCGATGCAGGGGGTTGCGGTGCGCGCCTTGGCCTGACATCACTAGGGGCGAAAATTTACACCTCTGGGGGATTATCATGTTGCGCACTCTTGTTGTTGTTTCATTGTTGGTTGGGGCACTGCCCGTTTGGGCGGAAACCCCCGAGGCGCGCGCCGAACGCTGTGCTGCGCAAAACGCGATTGTGGTGCAGGCGATTGATCTGCGTCTCAAACGCAAGAGCGAGGCCAAAGCCTTGGAAATTATTCAATCCGACGAGAGCGAAACCGCGCAGAAATACGCAAGCAGCATGCCCGGTATGGTCGGGTTGATTTACGGGATGAAACGCAAGCAGGTGAAGGAGCTTGATGCGTCATCATTCGAGGCCGCCTGCCTTGCGTATGAACAGTAAAATGCCATATTAGAGGCTATGTCCTTACCACCCGGATTTCTTGATGATTTGCGCACCCGCACTAGCCTGTCACAGGTGGTGGGGCGCAAAGTCATGTGGGATGCGCGCAAATCCAATCAGGGCAAGGGCGATATGTGGGCGCCGTGCCCCTTCCATCAGGAAAAATCAGCGTCGTTCCATGTCGATGACCGCAAGGGGTTCTATTATTGCTTTGGTTGTCACGCCAAGGGCGACGCGATTTCGTTTGTGCGCGAAACCGAAAATGTCGGGTTCATGGAAGCGGTCGAAATATTGGCGCGCGAGGCCGGTATGCCGGTGCCAAAACGCGACCCGCAAGCACAGAAAAAGGCCGATAAACGCACCGAAGTCGCCGACGTTATGGAGGCGGCAGTGCAATTTTTCCGCCTGCAAATCAAGACGGCAGCGGCGGGGGGCGTGCGCGATTATCTTGATCGGCGCGGGTTGGGGCAGGGCACGCAGGATCGGTTTGACATCGGATTTGCACCGGATGCGTGGCAGGGATTGTGGGGTCATCTGGTTGCCAAAGGGGTGACGCCGGAGTTGATCCTCGAGGCCGGCCTTGCCAAACCGTCGACCAAAGGTGGCAAACCCTATGACACGTTTCGCAACCGGATTATGTTTCCGATCCGCGACGCGCGCGGGCGTTGCACGGCCTTTGGTGGCCGCGCGATGGACCCAAATGACAACGCCAAGTATCTGAATTCACCGGAAACTATCCTGTTTGATAAGGGGCGTAGCCTGTATAACCAAGGCCCGGCGCGCGAGGCGGCGGGCAAGGGGCAGCCGTTGTTGGTGGCCGAAGGATATATGGATGTGATCGCCTTGGTCGAGGCCGGATTTGGGGCTTGTGTCGCCCCGCTTGGCACCGCGATTACCGAACACCAGCTGGCGATGATGTGGCGGATTGCACCCGAGCCGATTATTGCGCTTGATGGCGACACCGCCGGTTTGCGCGCCGCGATGCGGTTGATTGATCTGGCGTTGCCGTTGCTTGAGGCGGGGCAGTCTTTGCGGTTTGCGATTATGCCCGAGGGCCAGGATCCCGATGATGTGGTGCGGTCGGGCGGCAAAGGTGCGATGCAGACATTGATCGACGGGGCGATGCCGATGGTGGATCTGTTGTGGCAGCGCGAAACCGAAGGCCGCGATTTTGACAGCCCCGAACGCAAAGCGGCACTGGATAAGGCGCTGCGTGAAAAGATCAAATTGATCCGTGACCCGTCAATTCGCGGCCATTACGGGCAGGCGATCAAGGACAAACGGTGGGAATTGTTTCGCAACCGGCCCGCAGGTGGCGGGTTTCCGGCAAAAGGACGGGCATTTAAGGCGAGACGCCCGTATGACCGTAATGCCAAGCAATGGCATTTGGATGTGAACGCGACGGCAACCGGAAAGTCTTCGTATCTTTCGGGGCAATCATCGGGCGATGTGACCGAATATTTGCGCGAAGCGGTGATTTTGGCGGCGCTGATTTCTACGCCTGAAATAGGGGCCGAGATCGAGTCCAAGATCGAACGGCTGCATTTTCATGATGTGGCTTTTGAAGCGATGCGCATGGTTTTTATTACCCATTATGGCGAGGGCCAAGAGGGGCTTCGGGCGGAAATTTCGCGCCAAATGGGGGGGCATGCGCTTGAATCCCTGTTTGCGATGCCCCATGTGATCCTTTCACCCCCTGTGCGTGCGCCGGGGGATTGCGAAATTGCGCTGCTGACGGTTGTCGAGGAAATTACCAAGCTCGAGACCGAACGCGGCCTGCAATCCGAGATCGACGAGGCGATTGAAGATATGGCCGGTTTGGCGGGCGAGGCGACCACATGGCGACTTGCACAGGCGGCCAAGGCCCACGACAGCGCGCAAAGCGGCGAGCAGGATGACAAGACCGAATTCGAGGTTGCCGATAACGGCGCGCGAATCAGTCGAGAAGAACGCAGTGCATTTGATGCCCTGTTAGAGAGAATTAAGGCGCAGAAGCCGTGATAAAACCGCTGCGTTAACCATATATACGCAGAAATAGTTAAATAAATCGGCGTAAACGGGTGTTACTCGCGGTGATTCGCGATAATGATTCGTTTTACGCGAATCACTATCAAGTCCACGACCGCATATCACGCGACGTTTGTTCAGGAGCACCACATGGCCCCCAAAGATACCGAAATTGAAAAATCGAACAAACAGGACGCTGAAGCGGGTCTTGATATGAGCCAGGCCGCCGTCAAAAAAATGATCGGCGACGCGCGCGAACGCGGATATATCACCTACGGACAATTGAACAAAGTGTTGCCGCCCGAACAGGTGGCCAGCGAACAAATCGAAGACGTGATGTCGATGCTATCGGAAATGGGCATCAATATTATTGAAGACGACGAGGCCGAAGAAGAAGACGCCAAAGTCAGCGCCTTGGTGGAAACCCGGTCAACGCGCGATGTGACCTTGGCGGCGAGCACCGCCGAAAAACTCGATCGCACCGACGATCCGGTGCGGATGTATCTGCGTGAAATGGGATCGGTTGAATTGCTGTCGCGCGAGGGCGAGATTGCCATAGCCAAACGCATCGAGGCCGGTCGGAAAACGATGATTCTGGGCCTCTGCGAAAGCCCGCTCACGTTTCAGGCGATCACCATCTGGCGTGACGAACTTTTGTCCGAGGATATTCTGCTGCGCGATGTGATCGACCTCGAGACCACATTTGGTAACCAGATGGACGAGGAAAACGGCACGGGTGTGCCGGTTGTGGCCCCTGTTGCGGGCGCTGCGAATGACGCGACCGCGCCGAAACCGGCAGAAGACGCTAAACCCGAACTGGATGCCGATGGCAACCCGATTGTCGTTGAAGATGATGATGACGACGAGGATGAACAGGCCAACATGAGCCTCGCGGCCATGGAAGCCGCGCTTAAACCCAGCGTTCTTGAAACATTGGGGCGGATTGCCGATGATTACGCGCAATTGTCCGAAATGCAGGATAGCCGGATTTCGGCAACCTTGAACGAGGACGATTCGTTTACCAAGGGCGAAGAAAAGGTTTATCAAAAACTACGTTCCGAGATCGTTGAATTGGTGAATGCGCTGCATCTCCATAATAACCGGATTGATGCGTTGATTGACCAACTTTACGGGATCAACCGCCGGATCATGCAAATTGACGGTTCCATGGTCAAACTCGCCGATCAGGCGCGGATTAACCGTCGCGAATTTATCGAGGCGTATCGTGGTCGCGAACTTGACCCGACGTGGTTAGAGGAAATGGGCCAAAAATCCGGTCGTGGCTGGCAGATGTTTATGGAGCGGTCGACCGAGAAGGTTGAGGTGCTGCGCGCTGATATGGCCGAGGTCGGGCAATATATCGGTCTGGATATCCCCGAATTCCGCCGCATTGTGCAACAGGTGCAAAAGGGCGAAAAAGAAGCCCGCGCCGCCAAGAAAGAAATGGTTGAGGCCAACCTGCGTCTGGTGATTTCGATCGCCAAGAAATACACCAACCGTGGCCTGCAATTCCTTGATCTTATTCAGGAAGGTAACATTGGCCTGATGAAGGCGGTTGATAAATTCGAATATCGCCGTGGTTATAAATTTTCGACCTACGCAACGTGGTGGATCCGTCAGGCAATCACCCGCTCTATCGCGGATCAGGCGCGCACCATCCGTATTCCGGTGCATATGATCGAAACCATCAACAAACTGGTGCGCACGGGCCGCCAGATGCTGCATGAAATCGGTCGTGAGCCGACGCCAGAGGAATTGGCGGCCAAGTTGCAAATGCCTTTGGAAAAAGTGCGCAAGGTGATGAAGATCGCCAAAGAGCCGATTTCACTGGAGACCCCGATTGGCGACGAAGAAGATTCGCAATTGGGTGATTTCATTGAGGATAAGAACGCGGTTCTACCGTTGGACAGCGCGATTCAGGAGAACCTGAAAGAAACCACGACGCGGGTTCTGGCGTCGTTGACCCCACGCGAAGAACGGGTTTTGCGGATGCGGTTTGGCATTGGTATGAACACCGATCACACATTGGAAGAGGTTGGGCAGCAGTTTTCTGTTACGCGCGAACGTATCCGGCAGATTGAGGCCAAGGCATTGCGTAAGTTGAAGCATCCGTCACGGTCGCGAAAGTTGCGGTCGTTCCTGGACCAGTAAAGTGCATACTGACGGAGAGATTTACCATTTAGCAAGGCTTGCAAAGCGTTTAGAAACTGACGAAGTGATTGAAGCGTTCTATTTGCTGATTTCTGAACTATATCGTCAACACGGCGAGATATTGCGACCTGCATCGCAAGGGGATTTCTCAGTTCTGCAAATTCGACCTGATGGCAAAAATTGCTTTGCGTTTAAGGGTGCGAAAGAAAGAATACGGTTTTACTTCCGCAAACCAGCATTTGGAAATGAGCTATCAAATTATAGAGAAGTTTTGGAAACCTTTCCTTGGGCAGATGAAGTGCAAAACGGGGAGATTGCTGTAAATATCCGCAATTTGACGGATGCAAAGCTCTTGCTTGTATACCTAGCCCGAATTATTCATGAAGCGGCGTAAATCGTTTGGCGGGCGTAGATCAAGCTGTTGAAATGGCGTATGATTTTGGTGTTGAACAAGATCATTCACCTCCAGCAGAAAATCCAACCCACCATGAATGACGATACGC
>JAUZRV010000097.1 GCA_030950105.1 Rhodobacterales bacterium
CGCGGCATCAGCCGCCCGAACACCCCCAGATATCAACCTTCAACGCACACTCTAAACTCAGTTCAAAACGCCGCCGTCAACCCGGCCGATCCAGTGCGCCGGAAGGAAATACCCGGAGGCTGATGAATAATTCGGGCTAAAGCGATTCAATATATTTCTTTTTCGAATCAAATTGTGGCGCATTTCCGCCCCAATGCCGCAACAATTACACCTTATTCACCGGATTGATGCGTAATCTTCCGTAAATAACCCCTATTTTTTGACAATAGGCCATCCACCAAGCCATTAATGGCTAACGATAAACAGAAACTTGTCTCTCTGTCGTTGTCGGTGGGGGCCGACGCGGATGTGACCAACCTTGTATTGGTGGCATAAATGAATTTCCCCCTGATGACGCAGGCGGCCATGCGCCGGCCCGCTAAAACATCTGCTGAATTGCGCCCTGATCCGTCCGATCGCATGGTCCAAAAATCGCCCCTTATGCGCAAATATACGGTTTCGGCATTGCAATCCGACGGCTCTGCAAAAAACTCTCATCATGTTGCACTTGCAAATGGCCAATTCGAAGCCGGATTTTCGGCTTTTGCCCGTGGCGCATTGGTCCAGACCGATTTCGGCCCCTGTGCTGTCGAAGATTTGCTTCCCGGTGATCCGATCCACACCGATGAATATGGCGCTGTGCCCTTGCTTTGGATCGGCATGATGACATTGATGCCAAACGCCGAGATCGCAACGCCCGATCACGCGCCCGAACTTACCAAATTAACGCGGATAACGTCGGATGCATTTGGCACATCCTACCCGATGCCCGATTTTCTCGCCGGTCCCGGGGCGCGCCTGTTACAACGCCCGCTTGCCCTGCGCGATATTGCGGGGCAAGGGCCGGTATTCAGCCCCGCACGCGATTTTGTCGACGGGGTCAACGTGATCGAAATCACCCCGCAAACGCCGATTCCCCTCTATCATCTGGCCCTCGCGCATCATGCGACGATCACCGTTTCCGGCCTTAAGGTTGAAACATTCCATCCGGGGAAAAACGTCGATTTGGATATGGGTCCGAACACGCGCGCGCTATTCCTGTCGCTGTTCCCGCATATTACCAATTTTTCCGATTTTGGCCCGCTGGCTCATCCGCGTGCCTCGCTCTCCACATTGGAAAGCCTGACCGCCGCCTGACCCCTTCAGGCGCGGCGGCTCAACCGATCCTCAAGCACGTCAAACGGCACGCCCGGATCGTCTTTGGCGACCCGGATCACCAGTGAGGTTTTGACACTTGCCACGTTTTCAGCCGAGGTAAGATCCTCGGTGAGAAAGCTCTGGAATGTCGAAAGATCCGGCGCCACGCATTTGAGAATAAAATCGACCTCGCCGTTTAACATATGACATTCGCGCACCAGCGACCAATTGCGGCAGCGCTCTTCAAAGGCGCTCAAATCTACCTCGGCTTGGCTTTGCAAACCGACCATGGCAAAAACCTGCACTTCAAATCCCAATTCTCGTGCGTCGACATCGGCGTGATAGCCACGGATAAATCCGGCTTCTTCCAGGGTGCGCACCCGTCGCAGACATGGCGGTGCCGAAATACCCACGCGGCGTGCCAGTTCAACATTGGTCATGCGCCCGTCCGCCTGCAATTCGGCCAAAATCATACGATCAATCGGGTCAAGCCGGGAATGGGGCATGCGGTCTCTTTCTATTGGAATTGGCGTTTGTTATATCACCGCCTGTAGTGCGCGCAATAATATTTCGCAACCGCGCAACAATTTAACGGAATGGGACAAAGCAGCAATTGCCGCAGCGCGCCATGATTTGAGGGGCTTTAAGCCCCGCACTTGTGCGCTTATATATGCAGCAACGCGAATTCAAAGCCTTTGAAAGGTGCCATATTATGTCTGATACACGCCACACCAAAGTTCTCATTATCGGCTCGGGTCCTGCCGGATACACCGCCGGTGTTTACGCAAGCCGCGCCATGCTCTCGCCGATTCTTGTGCAAGGGATTGAACCGGGCGGCCAGTTGACCACAACCACCGATGTCGAAAACTGGCCCGGCGAAAGCGCCATTCAGGGGCCTGATCTGATGGTCAAAATGGAAGCCCACGCCAAGGATATGGGGTGCGAAATCATCGGTGACATTATCGTTGATCTTGACCTGTCCAAACGCCCGTTCACCGCCAAAGGCGATAGCGGCACCATTTACACCGCTGACGCGGTCATCCTTGCCACCGGCGCGCGCGCCAAATGGCTTGGCCTGCCGTCCGAAGAAAAATTCAAAGGCTTCGGTGTTTCCGCCTGTGCCACATGTGATGGTTTCTTCTATCGCGGCGAGGAAATCGTGGTCATCGGTGGCGGAAACACCGCCGTAGAAGAAGCGCTGTTCCTGACCAATTTCGCCACCAAAGTCACTTTGATCCACCGTCGCGATGAATTGCGCGCTGAAAAAATCCTGATCAACCGGTTGATGAAAAACGAAAAGATCACCCCGCTTTGGGACAATCAACTCGAAGAAGTCCTCGGCGACGAAAACCCCACGGGCGTCACCGGCGTGCGTTCGCGCAACGTCAAAACCGGTGAAATCACCGTGACACCGGCCAAAGGCGTGTTTATCGCCATCGGCCACGCCCCCGCCAGCGAGTTGGTCAAAGACGTGTTGGAAACCCATATGGGCGGCTATGTTGTCACCAAGGACGGCAATACCTCGACCTCGATCCCCGGCGTTTTTGCCGCCGGTGACCTCACCGATCATATCTATCGTCAGGCCGTAACCAGCGCCGGAATGGGGTGTATGGCCGCCCTCGACGCCGAACGGTTTTTGGCCGAATCCGAAGATTAATCTTCCAAAGCAGCCCTGAAATCGCGAACACCCCCCGATTTCAGGGCAAAACCCCAATTCGAACCAAACTTGACTTGAATTTTGCCTTATTCTTGGGCTACGCGACCCCTGCAAGAGCGGCTTTGCTCTTGCACTCCGTTTTGCGTATTGTGTCGCAAGAATTAGAAATTGAAAGTCGCGAAAATGTATTCTCCCAACCTTGCCCCAGTTCCCGAGCTTTACGTTAGCTACGAATCCGCCCAGAAATTGAAAACCGAGGCCGCCGATCTTACCAGCCTTGATTTGACCGAGCGCCAGATTTGCGATCTCGAATTGTTGATTAACGGCGGATTTAACCCGCTCAAAGGGTTTCTGAGCGAGGCAGACTATGATGGTGTTGTTGAAAACATGCGCCTCGCCGACGGTGCCCTCTGGCCGATGCCGATCAATCTTGACGTGAGCGATGAATTTGCCGCCGGACTTGAGCTTGGCCAAGACATTGCATTGCGTGATCTGGAAGGCGTGATCCTTGCCACCATGACTGTCACCGATCGTTGGGTGCCCAATAAATCCCGCGAGGCCGAAATGGTCATGGGGGCCGATGATATCGCTCACCCCGCCGTGAATTACCTGCATAATACCGCCGGAAACACCTATCTTGGTGGCCCGATTATCGGCATCCAACAGCCGGTGCATTATGATTTCCGTGCCCGTCGTGACACTCCGAACGAATTGCGCGCCTTTTTCCGCAAGGTTGGGTGGCGGCGCATTGTGGCCTTTCAAACCCGCAATCCTTTGCACCGCGCCCATCAGGAACTGACGTTTCGTGCCGCCAAAGAAGCGCAGGCGAATCTGCTCATCCATCCGGTTGTTGGCCTGACCAAACCCGGCGATGTCGATCATTTCACCCGCGTGCGTTGTTACGAGGCGGTGCTTGATAAATATCCGGCGGCGACCACAACCATGTCCCTGCTTAATCTCGCCATGCGCATGGCCGGCCCCCGCGAGGCGGTTTGGCATGGCCTGATTCGCGCCAATCACGGCTGCACCCATTTCATTGTGGGCCGCGACCACGCCGGACCTGGCAAAAACTCCGCTGGTGAAGATTTTTACGGTCCTTACGATGCCCAGGATCTGTTTCGCGCCCACCAAGACGAGATGGGCATAGAAATGGTCGATTTCAAACACATGGTCTGGGTGGTGGAACGCGCCCAATACGAACCCGCCGACGAGATCGAAGACGGCGTGACCGTTTTGAATATTTCAGGGACCGAACTGCGCCGCCGTCTTGCCGAGGGCCTTGAAATTCCGGAATGGTTTTCCTTCCCCGAAGTCGTCTCTGAACTGCGAAAAACCCGCCCCGCGCGCTCCAAACAAGGTTTTACGGTGTTTTTTACCGGCTTTTCCGGTTCAGGAAAATCCACCATCGCCAATGCTTTGATGGTTAAATTAATGGAAATGGGTGGTCGCCCAGTGACGTTGCTCGATGGTGATATCGTGCGCAAAAACCTGTCCTCCGAACTTGGGTTTTCCAAGGAACACCGCGACCTTAACATTCGCCGCATCGGTTATGTCGCTTCTGAAATCACCAAAAACGGCGGTATCGCCATCTGTGCACCTATCGCGCCTTACGCCGCCACACGGCGTGCAGTGCGTGAAGACATCGAAGGCTTTGGCGCCTTTATCGAGGTCCACGTCGCGACCAGCATCGAAGAATGTGAACGCCGCGACCGCAAGGGGCTTTATAAATTGGCGCGTGCCGGCAAGATCAAGGAGTTTACCGGAATTTCAGACCCTTATGATGTTCCTGCCGACCCGGAAATCAGCGTTGAGACCGAAAATGTCGAAGTGGACAATTGCGCCCATCAGATCCTTTTGAAGCTCGAAAGCATGGGATTGATCGTGGGGTAACACTTGCTGCTTCTGTGATCGGGCTACTTCAGTCAAGTGCGTTTGTCCATCGAACAGGGTGATTCAGAGAAAGTGGGATTATCGTTCTGCCGCGATGATCTCGACTGCCTTTGCGCGGTTATCCTGTACGAGTTCAATCGCCCTGGTTGGTGATTTTGCGATGCGTTTGAGCAGGGTGATAGCGGCGCT
>JAUZRV010000098.1 GCA_030950105.1 Rhodobacterales bacterium
CCGTTGCCGCAGATTGGCCAAAGATTGGGAGAAATCAATCGAGAGTTCAAAGGCATGGATACTCATCGCCCACATTCGAACTCTCACAAGGAGGATCGCAAAGCACTGACATCAATCATAAAGTATTGAATCAGCCTCTAAAGCCGGCTCATCACTTTCCCCGATTCAATATACAGGGCGAAACGCTTTAAACTCGCACCGCTCATCCATGGCTGCTAGAGTTTCCAAAACCAATACCCAGATAGGAGCGCCCAGCCATGAAAACCATTTCCGAAAACGCCTGTTTTGGCGGCACCCAAGGGGTTTATTCCCACCCCTCCAAAACCACCAATTGCGAAATGACATTTGGATTATTCCTGCCACAAGAGGCCCGCGATGGCCCTGTGCCGGTGCTCTGGTATCTGTCCGGTCTCACCTGCACCCATGAAAACGCTATGGTCAAGGCAAGCGCCCAGGGGTGGGCCGCAGAACAGGGCATCGCACTGGTTTTTCCCGACACATCCCCGCGCGGCGAAGGCGTGGCCGATGATGACGCCTATGAGCTTGGTCAAGGGGCGGGGTTTTATGTCAACGCCACCGAAAACCCATGGGCCGAACACTATCAAATGTGGGATTATCTGGCCGATGAATTGCCCACGCTTTTGACCGCCAATTTTCCCATCGACGAGGACCGGCAATCCATCACCGGCCACTCGATGGGCGGCCACGGCGCGCTTACCATGGCGATGAATCTTGTGGGGCGCTACCGTTCGGTTTCGGCGTTTTCACCGATCTGCAACCCGACCGCCGCCGATTGGGGCCGAAAACAACTCACCGCCTATCTTGGCAAAGACGAAGACACATGGGCACGCCATGATGCGTCTTTGATGATGCGCGAAGTCGGATTTGACGGGCCGGTTTTGATTGACACCGGCACCAGCGACCAATTCATTGATCTGTTGCGCCCCGAGGCCCTGTCCGAGGCCGTCGCAGCCCGCCGCCAACAGGCAATTTTGCGCCTGCAACCGGGGTATGATCACAGCTATTTCTTTGTCTCATCCTTTATCGAGGACCACGTAACCTTTCATGCCGAGGCCCTGTATTCGTGAGCGCAATCTATCTTGATGCAGACGCCTGTCCGGTCAAATCCGAGGCCGAGCGCGTCGCCACCCGCCACAAAACCAAAATGTATGTGGTGTCCAACGGCGGCTTGCGGCCCTCGCAAAATCCGTTGGTGGAAAACGTGATTGTCGATGCCGGACCGGATATTGCCGATATGTGGATTGCCGACCGCGCCGGTGTGGGCGATGTCGTGGTCACCGGCGACATACCGTTGGCCGCCAAATGTGTGGCCTCCGGGGCGCGGGTTCTCAAACACAACGGCGAGGCCCTGACACAGGCCAATATCGGCAACGTCCTTGCCACCCGTGATTTGATGGCCGACATGCGCGCCGCCGATCCGTTTCGACAAGGCGGCGGCAAGGCGTTTTCCAAAACCGACCGCTCGCGGTTTTTAGAAGCGTTGGAACGCGAATTGCGCGTGGCAAAGAGTTCAAATTAGAGGGTGCTCCGATGCAAATAGACGCCGTGGTTTTCGACATTGGAAAAGTATTGATCGAATGGGATCCCGAAGGATTTTTTGATCGCGCGGTAGGCGAGGCCCGCCGCCGCGCCCTGTTTGAAACGGTTGACCTTTATGCCATGAACGACTGCGTTGATATGGGCAGCGCGATGAAACCCTCGACCGATGCGTTGGCGTTGGAACACCCCGATTTTGCCGATGAAATCGCCATGTGGCATGACAACTGGATTGATATGGCAAGCCCGGCCATTGACCATTCAACCCGTTTGTTACGGGCCTTGCGCGCCAAAGGGAAACGCGTGTTCGCGCTAACCAATTTTGGCGTTGATCGTCTTGAACTGGCCACCCGCCATTATCCGTTTCTTGGTGATTTCGAGGCGCGGTTTGTGTCTGGTGAACTTGAAATGATGAAACCCGACCCTGCGATTTATGCGGTTTTGGAAGGTGCCACAAAAATTGATCCAACCCGCATTTTGTTCACCGATGATCGCCCCGAAAACATTGCCACGGCCGCCGCGCGCGGATGGCAAACGCATTTGTTTGAAGGGCCTGCGGGATGGGCGCAATCTCTGGTATCCAACCAGCTCCTGACACAAAGCGAGGCCAAATGACCAATCTGCCCCCGATGATCCCCTATGACGAAGGCGATGCTTTGCTTGATTGGCACGGCTTGACCGACGCGCTTGAACAGGGGCATAGGCGCCCCAAAGCCGAGATCGCGGACACACTGCTTTACCGCGGGAAAGATACGTTGTTATCGCGCAGCGCATGGATTGACGGGCTTGGTATCGCCGTGAAATCGGCCACTATTTTTCCGCAAAACCCCAACAGTGATCTGCCGGTGGTCAATGGCGCAGTAAGCCTGTTTGCCGACGCGACAGGTATGCTTGATGCGATAATAGATTTCCATCTGGTGACCAAATGGAAAACCGCTGGCGATAGTTTGCTGGCGGCAAAGCGCCTCGCGCGCCCTGACAGCCGCAATATTTTGATTGTGGGTGCGGGCACTGTGGGTCGCAACCTCTGGAAGGCCTACGGTGCTGGTTTTCCAGACGCGCGTTTTACCCTGTGGAATCGCAGCCGCGCCAATGCCGATGCGATGGCCGCGCAATGTGCCGGTATCGTGGTTGCCGATGATCTCGAGGCCGCCGTTCGTAACGCCGATATTATCACCTGCGCCACGATGTCCACCGACCCGATCATCAAAGGCGACTGGTTGCAAGCTGGCCAACATCTCGATCTGGTGGGCGCTTATCGTCCCGACATGCGCGAGGCCGATGATACCGCCCTTCTGCGCAGCCGGATTTTTGTGGATAGTTTTGACACCACAATCGCCCATATTGGCGAGTTGAAAAACCCGATCGAAGCCGGCGTGATTTCGCACGATTCCATCATCGCGGATTATTACCAGATGGATGACTTCAGACGGCGTTCAACCGAAGAAATCACCCTGTTCAAAAATGGCGGTGGCGCGCATCTTGATCTGATGGTCAGCCGCTATATCCTTGATACTTGGCGGGCGGCCCAATGATCTATGGTCTGTTTGCCCTTCTCGCCCTTCTCGCCCTTGCCGCATGGCCGGTCGTGCGCGAAATGCGGCGCGCGCCCATGGATGCCAAAGCGCGCAAAAGTGCCCCGGGGAAATTCGTAACGCTTTCAAACGGCGTGACCCATTATCAATGGCTTGGCGCGTCCGAAGGGCCGGTCGCGGTTTGTGTGCATGGGTTGACGACGCCATCATATGTATATCACGCGCTTGCCGCCGGACTTGGAAAAACGGGATTTCGGGTTTTGATTTACGACCATTTCGGGCGCGGATATTCAGACCGGAAAAACATGGCGCAAGACGCCGATTTTTTTGTAAAAAACCTCGAAGAGCTGCTGAAAGATCAAAACGTTGAAAGCGACATTACCCTGATCGGGTATTCAATGGGCGGCGCCGTGGTAACCGCCTTTGCCGCCAAACACGCGGACCGTTTGCGGCGGTTGATATTGATTGCACCTGCGGGCATGGGGCATGATCTCGGGCGGATGATGAAATTCATGCAGGCCGTCCCTCTTGCGGGACGGTGGTTGATGCATATGGCCTATCCGGCCAGCCACCGCAAAGGCTGTGAGGCGGAGCGCAATTTGCCAACCTCGGTGCCCGGCATTGTCGATTTGCAACTCAAGGAACTGAATTATCGCGGGTTTATTGATGCGGTTCTGTCGTCCATGCGCGGGTTAATCAGCAGCGATATGGATGCAATGCACCGCAACATTGCCCATGCAGAAATACCCGTGTTGGCGATTTGGGGGGCACAAGATGCTGTCATTCCAATTGCTGCCAAGGATGTTTTGACCGAACGCAACCCGGCTGCCCAAAATGCGGTGATTGCAGGTGCGGGGCATGGATTGACTTATACCCATACCAACGATGTTCTTGCGGCGATCAAGGCATTTCTGGAGTAAGTTTCAGCCAAATTCAACACAGCAGGCCGCAATGCTGATCCCGGTGTTAAGGTTTTTCATTTACCTACGCGCCAAGGCGTGATCTCTTTTCACGAGATACACCGATACACGGGCACTTCAAGGAAACTCATGGACGATTTAGTCAAAATTTATGCGGACAAAATAGCCAAAGGCGAATTGGTGGAAGATTCCGCACAAGTTGCGGTTATGCCCGAGTTTGAGCGCATCCGGTCTATTGTGGAAAAGCAGGGCAAATGGCGGATATTCCATTTTGCCGCTGTCCCCCCCAAAGGGTTATACCTTTGGGGGGGCGTCGGGCGCGGGAAATCCATGATCATGGATTTGTTTGTGTCCTCTCTCGATGTGCCGGTGCGGCGGGTGCATTTTCACGCTTTCATGCAGGAAATTCACACCGGCATGCACGAGGCCCGCAAAACCGGCGTAGAAGATGCAATTGCCCCCGTGGCAGCAGATGTTGCCAAATCGGTTCGGGTGCTGGCGTTTGACGAAATGCAAATCAACGACATCACCGATGCGATGATTGTCGGGCGCTTGTTCGAGGCCCTGTTTCGCGCCGGTGTCGTGGTGATTGCCACCTCGAACCGCCCCCCCGATGACCTCTATAAAGATGGCTTGAACCGGCAATTGTTTCTGCCGTTTATTGCGCTTCTCAAAGAAAAAATGGTAGTTTGGGAAATGAGTAGCCCGCATGACTATCGTCAGGGTCTACTTGCCGGTGCGCCGGTGTATTTCACCCCAATTGGACCACGCGCAAGGGCAAGCCTTCATGCTGTCTGGGTTGATCTCGCGGGGGCGCAAAAGGCCGATCCGTTGATCTTGCGGGTCAAAGGACGCGATGTCGAAATTCCCAGTTTTCGCAATGGCGTTGCGCGGGCCACGTTTTTTGACCTTTGCGGGCAACCCTTGGGACCGGCGGATTATCTTGCTTTGGCGGATGTGGTCAAAGTTCTGGTTCTGGAAGATATTCCTCAACTCGGGCGCAGCAATTTCAACGAGGCAAAGCGTTTCGTCACCTTGATTGATGCGCTCTACGAAGCACAGGTGCGCCTTGTTTGCTCTGCTGCTGCGCAACCCGAAATGCTCTATATCGAAGGCGAGGGCAGTTTCGAATTTGACCGCACCGCGAGCCGCCTTCGCGAGATGCAAGGCGTTGATTGGGGGGCCGATGCGCGCGCCCCTGTGCCAGAATAACCAAACGATTTAGAGTTTAAATGGGAAACGGCGCGTCACCGGATGGGGATGTTTATACCCGTCACACAATTGCCTAAAGCGTCTCGCAAGAAACTTGAATCACATGTTTATGGCGAGATGCGCACTGAATACTGTGAGGGTAAGCGGCACCACGCCTTAACCCTGCCTCAGGTTTAAAGCGTGGTGCTTTAGTGCAGACCTGCACCAAGGCTTCACCTCCACCTGGAATTAGCCCACCCAAGGAAGCGCCATATCAGGTGCAATCTTTTCGCCAGATGCAGGCCTGATTTGCACGTCTAGAATTGCCCGCTGAAATCAATTCAACAACACCCGCGCAAAACTGGCGATCATTGTGCGCCTATAGCGCTGGAATACTCAACCGTTGGCCGGCGCGGATACGATCAGGGCTAACAATAACCTGACGGTTGGCTTCATAAATCGTTTTATATTCCCGCATATCTCCGTAGAATTTAATAGCAATCGCGCCAAGGCTATCGCCGCTTTGAACGGTGTAAAACTGGTATTGCACCGTGCCGTTGATGTGTTGCACAACGCGCACCTCAACTCCGGGTCCGCCCACACTTGCCGTTGGCTTTGCAGGTTCGCCAGTCGCCCCCTGGATAATGCTGGCCAAAATAACGCTGGTATCCACTTTACCGGTATTGGTGACCAATGCCTCGGGCACCTGTATTTCGCCTTTTATTTTGGCCGCATTCAAAAGCGCGTCAATATAGGCATCTGATTCCCCTGCCTGCAAGGCCTGAACAATGATCGTCTGTAGGGTCTCGGTGCCTTCACTTTTGCCAGTAGCGGCACGTAATCCCGACAAGACATTGTTGGTCATCGCCCGTTGCCCGCTGGCATCCGTGGCCGTATTGGTCAAACTTGCAACCTGTATCTCTTGGGCAGGATCCGTCGTCGCAATCCCCAAGCCCGCCAATATACCATTGGTCATTGACCGCAATTCATCCACCTGTTGGTCCGGCACAACAACGGCACGGGTGGTCGGCTTTTCCGGTTGTGTAACCGCAACGTTGCGGCCGCTCGAAACCGGCTGTGGTTCGGGTTGGCGAATTGGTGCGGTTGCAATTTGCAATAACTCGGTTTGGCCACGCGTGACCTGCCCCGCTGCAACCGGAAACACTTGCGCTGTTTCCTGCGGGGTATTGATGGCCGTATCGGCAGCAGGCTGTAGCAACAACAAACCAAAGGTCAGTGTCAAAAACGAAAGAACGATGACAAGTACACGCATCATGATAGTCGGGCCTCCTGCCCTTTTTAGCCTAATTTACCGTAAGGCCGAGCAGCATCCACAATTGCATGCCACCGCGATAGTAAGACAGTTTTTCGCTGGGATATCCCGCAGCCGTTAAATAGCGGATCGCACGCGAAGATTGGTCGCACCACGGCCCGTTGCAAAACAGCGATAATTTCATAGCGTTTGAATAATCCCAGTCACCACCGGCCGGGCGCGCGCCCAATGCCAAAAGGATTTCATCACGAAAAGGATTGTCGGGGTTAAGTGTCGAAAACGGTATGTTGACAGCCCCCGGAATGGATCCTTTTTCAAACATAACCGGAAGGCGGGCATCAATGAGCAACCCTTTGCCTTCCGCAACCTCGGCTTTGAGAAAATCAATGACCTCTAATTCGCCAACGGTGCGCACACCGGGTGCCGCCGAAATTGGATGGATGCAAAAAGGCGGGCAAGGCCGCGAGGTCTTGGTAAAATCGCCTTGCAGAAGGTTTCCGGTGTCCTGAATACGTTCAATGACAACTTTTTCGTTGTTGAGCGTCATTTCTTGCGAAAGCATTTCAGAGGTGATTCGCACGTTTTGTGCCGAAACGACAACGGGTAGAGATCCCGAAATAATCACCGCCACTGCGGCCCAAAACGTGCGTCCCATATGAAACCTCCCCCAAAAAATCTTGCGCGTATTATGTCGCTGGCAGGCGATCGCGCTTAGACTGCTTCAACCATATATAGAATCAGTTGGGCGAATCGGTCAATATCTTGCGCGAATCACTTGCAAAAAAATGATTCGCGCGCCTTTTGGGGCAGGCATTAACCTTTTATTGAGTCGTTTCAGGCGCTTAAGCGTTTACTGATTATGCCGGCCAACCCGATTTGGATGAAATATGCGATCATCACCGGCAAAATAAATGTCGCGCCATAGATATCAACACTGAAAACCGCGAGAATTAGGGCCAACGTGATGTAACGCGTCGCGATGTGCCAAAACACGGCTTTGCCGGTGGGCGAGCGATCGGTAAGGAAAAATGCAGCGCCAATCGTTACCGCATAAAAGGCGAAGGTCGCAACCACGGCTTTGAGCAATGCAACGCCTGACACCTGAAACAGCAATTGCGAGGTGGACAGAGAAAACAGATAGAACACGATAGCAAACATTGTTGCCTTGGAAATAAACTGTTGATGCTTGCCGGTAAACACCACGACCGAAGGCAGGAATTTCAAAACAATCCGGCTGATCAGGAACGGAATAACGATCAGGATCATGAACGGTCCCATCGGTTTAATCTCGTTCCCCGCGGACATGCCTTGGACATGGCTTAGATCGACATGCGGGAAAAACCCATCAGCGATCCCGTGGAACTGCCCAAAAATCAATGTCACCGGCAAAAGCAGCGCCAGATTGAGCATGAAAATAATAAATCCGAGTTTCACATTGGCCTGACTGACCTTGATCCACATCATCACCATGCCGCCACCCGGAAGCAGCGCCAACAAAAACAACGCCGCCGCAATCCCGAGATCCTGACTCGCCCAACCGATCAACAGGGCAACCGAGGTAAGCAGCAGGTAATTGATCCACAGGTTTTTGCCGATGCTCGGCAGGTTCGCGGGGATCATTTTGAAGTCAGCCAAATGAAACTTGAACAGGCTCGGCGTGACGAGGAACACGCCGGCAGCAAGACAGACCGCAGACGAGAACGCAAACCCTCCGGTGAAATTTCCGACACCCAGTCCTAGGGCGATTGCGACGGTAATTAGGGCGATTTGCTGCATGACCCGGTCCTTTTCCATGTGTTTGGACCCAGATGGGGCAAATTCAATCCAATTAAAAGGGGGTGCACCACATTATATTCCATTTTTTGAATTTATTATAATATCCCCGCCCTATATTCGAGAATTTTCCCTAATGCACCATGCCCCCGTGCGCCATTCCGATATGATGTGCACGGTGATGGTCGCCCATCGCCATCAATCCAAAAAACCCAAGCGCACGGATTTTGTCGGTGCTTTTCGGCGATGTCACCCGCCAAGTGATATCAATATCGCCAACCACCACATCACTCTGCCACCCGGTTTCACCTTTCAAAACCGGACCATGCGCGGGCACCATGCGTGACACGGCCCCGCCCCCCAATCCGCCAAGGCTGATCTGCATTTCGATACCGTTTTCCACCTCGATCGTGGTCACCTGCGCATTGGTGATCAACATATCCATATCAACAAGATGCGCCCGCAACGCGCCAATATTCACCTGTGACCAATCGGTGTCGGGATCATTCAACAGCATTACGACAATCTCGGACACCGCCGCAAACGCGCCCTGCCCCGGCTCTGATGGAATCGCGGCAGGACGACCCGTCATTATCGAAGGGTCCATACCTTGCGAAGGGGTCATGGTTATCGGTGTCATCGGTTTCACCATAGGGTCACTTTGCATTGTATTTTGGTTGTGGATCATACCTTCTGTATGGCCGGCCATTTGGGCCACTGCCCCCCCCCCGCAAAGCCAATAACAAGAAGTGTCAGGGCGATTTACTGAAGGTTAGAAAGTTGTTGCAAATCATAGGGGTATATGAATCTTTGTTCTGAACGTCAGGCCCGGAGGTTATTATCTTGATTTCAGTTCGATCAGTTTTACGTCAGGTTCCTGATCCGCGCGGCA
>JAUZRV010000099.1 GCA_030950105.1 Rhodobacterales bacterium
GCGGCATCAGCCGCCCGAACACCCCCAGATATCAACCTTCAACGCACACTCTAAACTCAGTTCAAAACGCCGCCGTCAACCCGGCCGATCCAGTGCGCCGGAAGGAAATACCCGGAGTCTGATGAATAATTCGGGCTAGCAGGACAAAAAATACCGCGTTGCCAATGCCGAAATGCGGCGCGACATAGGTGATGCTCAGGACATAAAACGCCACCAGAAATCCTGCCAGAAACAGGTGTTTGGGGGCGGAGGGGGCTTGCAGGATCGGGGCGGGTCCGGTGATCAGCAAGGCGATAACCGTGGCCGACAAAGCCACGCAAAACAATATGGCTCCAGCCGCAACCGGACTTCCTAGGCGCACGCCAAGGGCCGCGTTGAGGGCCGCCAAAATTGGGATGCCAAACCCGGCGGCAAGCATGGTCAGAGCGTAGAGTGTGGTGTTGGACATAGGGCCTCCGCAGGCGTTTACGCAGGTGTTTTGGTCATCATGTCACGATTTTGCCTTCTGATCCAGATCATTGCGTCTCTATTGGAAACCCATGACACTTCTGAAAAACAAAAGAGGTGAGGCATGCGCGTATTTTCGGGTTTGTTGGTCGCAATTCTAGTGTCGGGTTTGGCGGCTTGTGTGGAGGCCCCCCAATCGGCGGGGCGTGCGTTATTTGAAAAACAATGCGCGGTTTGCCATGGGGCAAAGGGGCGCGGGGACGGGCCATATGCGGGGCAATTGCAGTTTCCACCGGCAGATTTGGCGGTTCTTGCGGCCAACAATGGTGGCGTGTTTCCGGCCGGCGATGTGATGGCCAAAATCTATGGGTACCCCGGCGTTTCATACAACATGCCAATGCCGGATTTCGGGCCGGTTTTGGACGGGCCAAAGGTGATGTGGGTTGATCCCGACGGCACTAGAATTGCAACGCCCAAAGCTCTGGTCGATCTGGCGGACTATGTGGAAAGCCTGCAAACCTAGCGGGAATTGCCCGATGACTGGCGTGTTTTTCATCGGGGCACGTGCGTTTGATGTCGGCGGGCAATGACGGGGATCAAAGCGCACGATGGTTGGTCGTGCTAGCCCGAATTATTCATCAGACTCCGGGTATTTCCTTCCGGCGCACTGGATCGGCCGGGTTGACGGCGGCGTTTTGAACTGAGCTTAGAGTGTGCGTTGAAGGTTGATATCTGGGGGTGTTCGGGCGGCTGATGCCGCG